>NZ_SMKP01000375.1:0-2448 GCF_004349015.1 Nonomuraea diastatica | reverse complement strand
ACCCCGTCATCCCCAGAACCCCGTTCGGTCGACCTCACCCCACCACCCATCCACGAGAGTCGGTGCCCGACAGCCATACGGAGGTGGCACATGCCCGCAAACAAGAGACTCGACCTCGGCAGACAAGGCGAGCAGCTAGCCGTGACCTACCTGGAGGCACAGGGGATGAAAGTGATCGAGCGTAACTGGCGCTGCCGTCACGGCGAGATCGACGTCATCGCCGAAGAAGGTCCCAGCCTGATCGTGGTCGAGGTCAAGACACGATCGGCCACGTCCCACGGCACAGCCCTGGAGGGCGTGAGCCGGGCCAAGCTGGCCCGGCTCCACATGCTGGCGGCGAAATGGCTGGCGACGCAGCAACGCACCTTCGACACCGTGCGCGTGGACGTGATCGCCCTAGAGCGCTTCGCGGGCGATTTCGCGCTGCGCCACATACGGGGGGCGATCTGATGGCCGTGGCCCGCACCCGCAGCGTGGCCGTCGTCGGAGTCGCCGGGCGCACCGTCGAGGTCGAGGCCGACGTGGGCAACGGATTGGCGGGCATCCACCTCATCGGCCTTCCCGACACCGCGCTCAGCGAGGCCCGCGACCGCGTCAGGTCGGCGGTCGTCAACAGCAGTTATCCCTGGCCCGATGCCCGCATCATCGTCAGCCTCTTCCCTGCCAGCCTGCCCAAACGCGGGTCCCAGTTCGATTTGGCCATAGCCGTGGCGATCCTGGGCGCCGCGGGAGTGATCCCTGCCGAGCGCATCGCGGAGCCGTTCTTCCTGGGTGAGCTCGGCCTCGACGGCCGCATCAGACCCGTGCGCGGCGTCCTCCCCTCGGTGCTCGGCGCCGCCAGACACGGTGGCGCCACGGTTGTCGTGCCGGCCGCCAACTCGGCCGAGGCGGCCCTGGTGCCTGACGTCAAGGTCGTTCCCATGTCCGGCCTGCGCCAGTTGGTCGAGTGGCTGCGCACGGGCGACGACCCGCCCGAAGCCCGGACCGACGACATCGTGGAACCGCAGAGGTCCGCCCCCGCCCCCGCAGTCGACCTGTCTGACGTCGTCGGGCAGCCGGTGGCCCGCCGAGCCCTCGAAGTGTGCGCGGCAGGCGGCCACAACCTGTGGATGCTCGGCCCGCCCGGCACCGGCAAAACCCTGCTGGCCGAACGCCTCCCCACCCTGCTGCCGGATCTGGAGCTCGATCATGCCCTGGAGGTCACCGCCATCCACTCCGTCGCGGGTGTGCTGCCGCCCGACTCGCCCATGATGAGCAGGCCACCGTTCGTCGCCCCGCACCACACGGCGACGTCCGCCGCTATCATCGGCGGCGGCAGCACGGTCGTGCGCCCGGGGGCGGTCTCCCTCGCCCACAGGGGCCTGTTGTTCATGGACGAGGCTCCCGAGTTTCCCCGCCATGTCCTCGACTCCCTGCGGCAACCGCTGGAGTCCGGCCGGGTGACGGTGTCCAGATCCGCGGGATCGGTCACGTTCCCCGCCCGGTTCATGCTCGTCCTGGCCGCGAACCCCTGCCCCTGTGCCCAGGCCGACGACAAGCGCGAAACGTGCAAATGCTCCCCCACGACCAGACGCCGCTACCTCGGCAGACTCTCAGGCCCGCTCCTTGACCGCATAGACATGAAGGTCACGGTCGTCCGCTCGTCAAGGCGCGAACTCCTGGCCGACCGCCAGTTCGTGGAGACCAGCAAGACGGTGGCCGAACGCGTGCTGGTGGCCCGGGACCGAGCCGCCAAGCGCCTGGCCGACACCCCCTGGCGCACCAACGCCGAAATCCCCTCCTCCGTGCTACATGCCGACTACCGCCCAGGTGAGGCGGCCATGCGGCCCATGACGTCCTGCCTCGACTCCGGCATCCTCACCGCCCGCGGCCTCGACCGCGTGGTCCGGGTCGCCTGGACCCTCGCCGATCTGGCAGGCAAGGACCGCCCGGAGGAGGACGAAACCACCGGCGCGCTCGGTTTCTGGCTGGGAGTCACGTCGTGACGCCGCCGAATCTCTACAACAGCGCCCGTGTCGCCGCCGAGCCCCTTCCAGCTCCGGCTCCCGGGTTCTTGAGAGGTCCTCCGGCCAGCCTTCAGGGCCGACTCCGAGACCTCCCGCACGCGCCCACCGCGATCCCAGCCCTGCGCCAGTTCTTCCCCGTCTCCGAAAGCGCCCTTGACCGTCCCATGTCCATCCCACTCCACGAAGGCACCGTCAGCAGCCCCATGCCATCCGCTCCCGCCGCCCCAGCGACCATGTCGCCCCATACCTCTGCCTCCAACCCAGACATCCAGCCCACCCAGCCCTCTCACACCCCGGACCCAACCGCGCAGACGTCTCGCATCCAGGGCTCCCCCGCTGCGCCGGCTCCTCGCACGCCGGACACCCTGCTCTCACAAACCCCTCAATCCACCCGGGACTCCACACCCGCGCAGATATCTCAATCCGCCGCGGAATCCCCACC
>NZ_SMKP01000374.1:0-2490 GCF_004349015.1 Nonomuraea diastatica | reverse complement strand
TCCGTGGCTACCGGGTCGAGCTGGGCGAGATCGAGGCCGCTCTGCTGCGGGTGCCAGGAGTGTCCCAGGCTGCGGTCAACAAGGACCTGGTCGCCTACTACGTCGGCGAAGGGGTGGACGCGGCCGGTCTGCGCGAGCACCTTGCGGCCGAGCTTCCGGGTTATATGGTTCCGGCTGCGTTCGTCGCGCTCGAGGTCATGCCGTTGACCCCGAGTGGGAAGGTGGATCGGGCGGCGCTGCCCGCTCCGGACGGTGACGCTTTTGCCCGGGCAGGCTATGAGGAGCCCGAGGGGGAGATCGAGCAGACGATCGCCCGGGTGTGGGCGGAACTGCTGGGTGTCGACCAGATCGGGAGGCACGACGACTTCTTCGCGCTCGGCGGCCACTCCCTACTTGCGGTGTCACTGGTGGAACGTGTCCGTGAACACGGGATTGTCACCGGTGTGCGTACCGTGTTCGCTCATCCGACCGTCGCGGCCCTGGCCGAGGCCACTGTCACCGCCCCGGCGGATGCCGTCGAGGTCCCGGCCAACCTGATCGGCGAGGACACGGCGGTGATCACGCCGGACCTGCTGCCGCTGGTCGACCTCAGCCAGGAGCAGATCGATCGGATCGTCGCGCAGATCCCCGGCGGGACTGGGAACGTGCAGGACATTTACCCCCTGGCGCCGTTGCAGGAGGGGATGCTCTTCCACCATCTGATGGCGGAGAAGGCCGACGCCTACGTGCTGTCGAACGTCCTCGCCATCGACACCCGCGAACGCCTCGACGGCTTCCTGTCCGCGCTCCAGACGGTGATCGACCGGCACGACGTGCTGCGGACCTCGCTGGTCTGGGAGGGCATCTCCCGCCCGGTTCAGGTGGTGTGGCGGCAGGCGGAGCTGGCCGTCGAAGAGCTGGCCCTCGGTCCCGCTGGTGACGTGGACGCCCTTCACCACCGGATGGATCTCACCGAAGCGCCGCTGCTGCGTGCCTTCACCGGTTACGACGCGGAGAACGACCGCTGGTTGTTGATGATCCTCATGCATCACGTCATCGACGACAACACTTCACTGCAGACCATCGTCGGCGAGGTCGGCGCCGTGCTGGCCGGGCAGGCCGACCTGCTCCCGCCGCCGGTGCCCTACCGCGAGGTCGTCGCCCAGGCGGTCCTCGGCGTTCCCGAAGCCGAGCATGAGGACTTCTTCACCGGCCTGCTCGGCGACGTGGACGAACCGTGCGCGCCCTACGGAATCCTCGACGTCCATGGCGACGGCACAGACGTGACCGAGAACCGTTCGATGATCGACGCCGAGACAGCGGAACGGGTCCGGGCGTTGACCCGCCATGAGGGGGTCTCCGCGGCGTCGCTGTTCCACCTGGCCTGGGCGCTCGTCGTGGCCCGGCTGACCGGCCGCGACGATGCCGTGTTCGGGACCGTGCTGTTCGGTCGGATGAGCGGTGAGGGGAACCGGCGGGGCGTTGGGGCGTTCATTAACACCCTGCCGGTCCGCATCGCCCTGACGGGCCGGACCACCTCCGACGGGCTCGCGGACACGCACCGGCTGCTGACCGACCTCCTCCGGCACGAGCACGCCCCGCTCAGCCTCGCCCAGCGGTGCAGCGGCGTCCCGGCCGGCACCCCGCTGTTCACCAGCCTGCTCAACTACCGGCACAACACCGCGCCGGTCGAGACCGGCCATGCCGTGACCGACGCCTGGTCCGGCATCGAGGCGCTGTCCAGTCAGGAGCGCACCAACTACCCGCTCGTCGTCTCGATCGACGACGACGGCACGGGATTCGGTGTCGTGGCGCAGACCCGCACCCCGGTGGATCCCGCCGACGTCTGCGCGCTGCTGGTCCAGGCTCTCACCGAGTTGACCGCCGGCGATCGTGCGCTCGCTGAGCTGGACGTGTTGCCTGTGGCCGAGCGTTCAAGGCTGTTGGATGGTTTCAATCCGCAGGTCGAGGTGCCAGTGCCCGGCGTGACCACGGTCGATGCTCTGGTGTGGGCGCGGATCGAGGAGAGTCCGGATGCGGTCGCGGTGGTTCACGAGGGCCGGGGGATGACCTATGGCGAGTTGGGGGTGCTCGCTGATCGGGTGGCGGCCGGTCTGCAGAGTCTCGGGGTGGTGGCCGGTTCGCGGGTGGTGGTGTGTGCGGAGCGGGCGTTGGAGTTGCCGGCGATGTTGTTGGGGGTGTGGCGGGCTGGTGGCACGTATGTGCCGGTGGATCCGGGTTATCCGGCGGCGCGGATTGCGCAGGTGCTGGAGGATGCGGCTCCGGTTGTGGTGCTGGTCAATGGCTCGGTGACGGTGGATGTCGGGGTGCCGGTCCTGCATGTGGACGATGTCCCCGAACGTGCTGGGGAGCCTGTCGAGGGTGATGCGGCCTATGTGATCTATACGTCGGGGTCGACGGGTCGGCCGAAGGGTGTGGTGGTTGAGCACCGGCAGGTGTTGCGGTTGTTCGCGGCCACTGGTCATTGGTTCGGTTTCGATGCCACGGATA
>NZ_SMKP01000373.1:0-2501 GCF_004349015.1 Nonomuraea diastatica | reverse complement strand
CCCGACACCCGGCCCTCCAACCAGCCCTCCACTCAGCCCTCCGGCACGGCCTCCACCCCGCCCTCCTCGGTCGAGAACCCGCCCGCGGGCAGCACACGTCCCTCCACCGGCGCCCTTCCCGGCGGCGGTCCACGCCCCGCCGGGCGGCCGTCGTCCACCACGCAGCCTTTGAGCGAGCCCCGTCCCTCTGCAGCGGCCCTTACCGGCGAGAACGGCGCGCCTTCCGTGGCGACCTCCGGCGCCCGCCGGGCGACGCCTCCCGACGTGCGCGCCGCCCGGGACGCCGACCCTCCACCCCCTTCCGGGACGGGCCCTTCGGACGACGTACGGAGCGGCGCGGCGGCGCGACCGGATGGGGACGGTGCGCGGTTCTCGCAGGTGGAGGTGTCTGGCGAGGAGGGCATGAGGCCTGGCGGTGTGGACGGGTTCAAGAGTCCCAGCCCCGAGAACGGCGCGGAGGTGTTCCGTGCGGAGGAGCGGCGGGCGCCCACCGAGACCGGCGCCCTGACCCTGGGTACGGTGGACGGCGCGCTGGACGGACCGCCCGTGTTCAGCCCGGACGGCCGCCTGCTGGCCCTGCCGGGCGCCGGCGAGGTGCGGGTCTGGAACGTGGCCGAACGCCGTGTCTCCGGCTCCTACCCGCTCAAGGCTCCCGGATACGGCCTGGCGTTCTCCGGCGACGGGCGCACCCTGCGCTACCTGAGCGGCACCGGCTCGGTGGTCTCGCTGGACGTCGCGGGGCTCCCCGCCCCCTCCGACGCTGGCCACACCGCCACCTTCAGCGGCAACGGCCGGTTCGCGGCCAAGGAGGTCGGCGACACGATCGAGCTCACCGACACCGTCGCGGGCAGGTCGCTCGGCCGGATCGCCGCCGCCGGAGACCTGTCCTTCGACGTGGGCGGACGTCTGCTCGCCGTCGCGGGCGACCCGGTGACGGTGTGGGAGGTGGCCGGCGCCAGGCAGGTGACCTCCATCGACGCGGGCGGCGACGTGCTCGCCGTGGCGCTGTCACCCGACGGCGGCACGCTGGCCACCGCCCGCGGCAACACCCTGGAGACGTGGGACGTGCGCGAGGGGCGGCGGATCAAGGTGTACGAGGGCGCGGGAGACCTGGCCCTGGCCTTCAGCCCTGACGGCTCGACGCTGGCCGCGGGCGCCAACCTGCTCGACCTCCGTACCGGCAGGATCACCCCGCTGGACCTCGCGGCGGCGGAGAGCGCCCGGACCACGCCGACCGCGCTCGCCTTCTCCCCCGACGGCCGCACGCTGGCGTTCGGACTGGACGGCGGCCGGGTGCTCCTCTGGGACGTGCACGAACGCGAGCCGCGCGGCACGATCGGCACCGGCACGACACCCGTGGACGAGTTGCGCTTCTCGCCGAAGGGCGACCTGCTGGCGATCGACGCCGCCCGCACGTCGCTCTGGGACGTGCGCACGCTGCGCGAGGTCGGCGAGGTCGGATCCTGGGCCGCCGGGCCGGCGTTCAGCCAGGACGGCAGGCGGCTGCGCGGGGTGGCGCTCGACGGCACCGTACGCGAGACCCCGGTCGATCCAGCGCTCACGGCGCAGGAGGTGTGCGCCAGGGCCGACGGGCCGCTGAGCAGGACGGAGTGGAGCCGCCTGATCCCGGAGAGCGGCTACAGAGACGTCTGCTGACACGACGACAAGTCGGCGACCAGAGAACGCAAAGCGGTCCCGCCCATGCTGGCCGCATGAACACTGTGCGCATCCCAGCCGTCTCCCCCCGCCAGGAGGGGGAGCGCGAACCCGACCTCACCTCGATGTACGTCATCCACCGCGCCATGCTCGCCGACCTGCGGCGGCTCATCGAAGTGCTGGGCGCGACCGCCCCGCTCACCGGCGGCGGGAACCAGGCCGCCCGCGCGTACGCGGCCTCGGTCCTGACCGAGGTGCACCACCACCACGCCAACGAGGACGACCTGTTGTGGCCGATCGTGGAGCGCACGGCCGGCCACGCCGTGGACCTCAGCCCGTACACCGACGATCATCAGGCACTCGGCCCCGTGCTCGACCGCTGCCGCGCCGCGCTGCACGGCGACCGCCACGTGCTGAAGCGCGCCCTGGCCGAGCTGCTCGGCTTCCTGGACGAACACATCGCGGAGGAGGAGTCCGGCCTCTTCCCGATCATCTCCAGGTTCGTGCCCTACGAGGCCTACGCCTGGGCGGAGAAACAGATCGCCAAACGGGCGTCGTTCGGGCAACTGTCCTTCACGGCGCCGTGGCTGCTGCGCCACGCCACCGAGGACGAGGCGGAGCGGCTGCTGGCGGGCGCCGGCGCACCGCTGCGGATACTGGTCGCCCTGGTCAGGGGCCGGTACGCCAGGCGCGAGCGCGCGACCTTCGGCTAGGCGGGCGGCCGGTGCGCCGGTCCGGGCCCTGTCGGCGGGAGACCGTCCGTGACAGCCGCCGCAGCTTACGCGCCGCCGAGTTGAGGTGCCGGGGGTTGGGGACCGGCGGGCTGCCGTCGAAGTACACCGCGA
>NZ_SMKP01000372.1:0-2547 GCF_004349015.1 Nonomuraea diastatica | reverse complement strand
ACCGTACGACGCCCGCCCCCTGCTCCAGCGCGGCGTCCGCGAGCCACCGAGACCCTCCCGCAGGTGCGCGTCGGGCGACGCGCCCGGACCGTACAGCGCGACGTTCATCGGTACGTCACCCCACCCCTGAGGGTGCGTCCTCATGGCCAGGGCGAGCCGCTCCATCCCGTCGCCGGTGAGCTCGCCGCGCCTGGACCTGCGCAGGTCCTCGCAGACGACCGTCGCGCTCACCGCCGTGCTCAGCAGAAGGAGCAGCCAGAGCAGCAGCTGCCACCGCGCGCCCTCGGCGAAGAGGGCCAGCAGCGTTGCGGCCACTCCCACGAATGCCAGCACCGACACCGCGCGCAGCCCGTTCACCAGCTGCCGCAGGCGCTCCAGCCGGTCGCCTCGCAACACCAGGCCCTGCTCCGCGAGGTCGCGCCTGAGCCCGTCCATGGCCGGGCTCTCACCTGTCTCCCGCCTCAGCGCCGCCGCCGAGATCCCCGAACGCGGGACGGCGGCGAGGGCCGCCCGCTCGATGGCGTCGCGCGACACGGGCGCCTGCACCCGGTGCAGACGCGCTCCACGTGAGACGCGGAGGTCTCCCGTGTGGGTCAGCAGGGTGATGGCCGTGGCGGCCACGTGGTCAGCTCCGCCCGCCAGATAGGCGAGCGCGTAGTGGCCCAGCTCGCCGGCGTGGAATGCGGCCGCTTCCTGGACACGTACGCGTTGGATCGACCGAACGGTGACGACGACGTGCGCCGCCAGACCCACCGAGACGATCAGCATGAACACGTCCATCACGGTCTCCCTCGGCAGTGCCGGAAAGGACTTCTGCCTGATGGACGCTTGGGCGAAGGTCAAGGTTTCGTTCTGCTCATTTGGATCGCGGGGATCACGAACCGCCACCACCGCCGCCGCCGCAGCTCGATCCACCGCCCCCACAGCCCGACGACCCTCCGCCGCAGCCCGATGAGCCGCCGCCGAAGTCCAGGCCGCCGAAGGTGATGCCGTCGGAGCCGCTGAGGGTGCCGCAGGAACCGGCGCAGTCGCCGCCGGGCACGCCGACGGACAGCTCGTCGCAGAGCATCCGATCGCCTGACTCGCTCAGCCCGTACAGTGCGACCGGGATCCCCACGGCCAGGGAGAGCGAGCGCGGATCGCGTACCCCCCTGGGATGGTGGGCGTGGGCCGACCGCAGAACCACGCGGCCCTCGCCGGTGACGACGTTGCGCAGCCTGCGCTTCTGCCGGTAGAGCCCGATGAGGCCGGTGACGACGGCGAACAGGCTGAAGAACACCGCCCCTACGTACACCGTCTCCTCGCCCGCCACACCGGCGACGGCCAGCACGACCACCAGCACCAGATAGCCCGCGGCCCCGGCCACCGCGAGCCGCTGCAGGCCACAGTGCCGCCGGGCCGTCGCGAACGCCGACTCCGGCACGATCAGCCCCTTGCGCTCCAGCCCGACGGCGAGCTCGGTGAGCGCGGGATGCGTCTCAAGCTCGCGGCGCAGCTCGCCCGCCTGGTAGCCGCCGGGCCGCGAGGCCAGCGCGTCGAGCACCGCCTGCTCCAAGGGCTCCGGCGAGGGCGACGCGCCGTACACGGCGGTGACCCGCGAGCCACGCGAGACCCGGACGGCGCCGGCCGTCGCGAGCACGGCCAGCGCCGTGTTCAGCGTCCGGCGCGGCCCGCCGGACAGGTAGGCCAGCTCGTACGGCCCCAACTGGTGTCCGCCTCCGGCGGACGCCGTCCCGCTGACCCGCCTGCGCTCGCGTTCGACACGATTCTCGGCCGCGCTGACCAGGACCACCACGGCGAGCGCGACAACGATCAGGACGTAGTCCACGGCGGCCCTCCCTCTGCGGTACGGCAAGCCGCCAAGTTAGACGGCGCAGCCGTACCGCACAAGGGGACATCGCTCAGCCGAGGCGGTCGAGCAGGGCGTTGTACTCCTCCCACAACTCCTTCGGCAGGTGCGCGCCGAACTTCTCGAAGTGGGCCGGGATCAGCGCGGCCTCCTTGCGCCACACCTCGCGGTCGACCGTCAGCAGCACCTTGAGGTCCTCCTCGGACAGGTCGAGACCCTCGGTGAAGAGGTCGGCGGGCAGCAGGCCGATGGGGGTGGGCACCGCCTTGGCCTCGCCGTTGAGCCGGTCGACGATCCACTTGAGCACGCGGCTGTTCTCGCCGAAGCCGGGCCAGACGAATGCGCCGTCGGCGTTCTTGCGGAACCAGTTGACGTAGTAGATCCGGGGCAGCACGGCGCCCTCGCGGCGGCCGACGTCCAGCCAGTGGCCGAAGTAGTCGCCCATGTTGTAGCCGCAGAACGGCAACATCGCGAACGGGTCGTGGCGCAGCTCGCCGACCTTCCCCTCGGCGGCGGCGGTCTTCTCGGAGGCGACGTTGGCTCCGAGAAAGACGCCGTGCTCCCAGCTCAGCGACTCTGTCACCAGAGGAACGGCGGTGGCGCGGCGGCCGCCGAACAAGATCGCTGAGATGGGCACGCCCTTGGGGTCCTGCCACTCGGGTGCGATGATCGGGCACTGGGAGGCGGGGGTGGTGAAG
>NZ_SMKP01000371.1:0-2574 GCF_004349015.1 Nonomuraea diastatica | reverse complement strand
GTGGTGGCCCTGGGCGGCGGGCGCGGCCGTGCTCGTGGCCGCCGTCACCGCCGCCGTGACCGTGCCCGGCCTCTGGAGGGTGAGCTGGCCGTACGAGGCCGACTTCGGGGAATCGTGGGCGGTCGGCCCTTCGGAGGGCGGGAACGCCCGGCTGGCGGGCCCGGCGTACGAGCTGACCGTGAAAGCGTCATGGCGGTTGTGGAAGTCGGCGCCCCGGCGGGAGCCGGACGGCGGCGTGATCATCAGCGCGAAGGCCACTCTGGAGGAGGGCGCCGGGGAGTACGGTGTGTGGTGCCATGGCTCGGCCCGATCCGGAGACCGTTACGAGTTCGCGGTGAGCGGTTCGGGCAGGGCCACGATCGTCAAACGCCGCACGGGCACCCGGGGCCAGACCCTGTTCGGCCCGGCGGATGCGGACAAGGCGGCCGGCAACCGCATCGTGGCGGAGTGCGGCCAGAGCGGGGGCAAGGTGACGCTGCGCATGTGGCTCAACGAACGCCTGGTCGCGGAGGTGTCCGACGCCGACGCCCCCTATGGGCCCGACGAGGCCGGTGTGCACGCGGCCTCCGGCGCCGCCGAGCCCGCCCGTGTGCGCTTCGACTCCTTCGTGCTCAGGCCCGTGGGCGAGTGATGCGGAAAGGTGCGTGAACGTGCGGTTCGGTGTGCTCGGGCCGCTGCGGATCGAGGGCGAGCGGGCGCCTGGGCCGGCCAAGCACCGGGCGTTGCTGGCCGCGCTGCTGCTGGAGGCCCGCGAGCAGGTGCCGGTCGAGCGGCTGATGTCCGTGGTCTGGGACGACCGGCCGCCCGCGTCGGCGGAGTCGGTGCTCAGGGTGTACGTCAGCGCGCTGCGCAAGCTGGTCGACGGCATCCGTACGGTGCCCGGCGGCTACCTGCTGGAGGTGGAGCCGGACGATGTCGACTGCCACCGGTTCGAGCGGCTGGTCGCCGAGGCGAGGCGGCTGCGGGGGGAGGGGCGGATCGCGGAGGCGGCCGACGGGTTCAGGGCGGCCCTGGGGGTGTGGCGAGGTCAGGCGCTGGCCGATGTCGAGTCGTCCGTGCTGCGCAGGTCGCACGCCGTGCCGCTGGAGGAGCTGCGCCTGACGGCGATCGAGGAGCGGGTGCGGCTGGACCTGAGCCTGGGCAGGGGCGCCGAGGTGGTGGGGGAGCTGCGGGCGCTGGTGGGCGCCCATCCGTTGCGCGAGCGGGCCTGGGTACGCCTCATCGAGGCGCTGCACCAGGCGGGCCGCCGTTCTGAGGCGCTCGCGGCCTACCAGGACGCGCGGCGCACGCTGGTCGAGGAGCTGGGGCTGGAGCCGGGCGCCGAGCTGGCCGAGGCGCACCGGCGGGTGTTGTCGGACGAGCAGCCGGGGTCCGCTGACCGGCGGAGCCGCGAGGACGCGGCGCCGATCAACGAGCTGCCGCCGGACGTCTCCGACTTCGCCGGGCGCCGGCAGGTGCTCGACTGGATCGGCACGGCGGTCCGCGAGCAGGCGGCCGCGCCCGTGCACCTGGTGCTGCACGGCCCTCCCGGCTGCGGGAAGTCGGCCGTCGCCGTGCACGCCGCCGCCGGGATCGAGCGTCCCGGCGGCCGCCTCTACGCGGCGCTCGGCGCCCGGCCGCCCGGTGCCGTACTGGAGGATCTGCTGCGCTCGCTGGGCTGCCCCGACGGCGCGGTTCCGCCCGCGCTGGACGAGCGGGTCCGGCTCTACCGCAGCATGACGGCGGGCCGGCGGCTGCTCGTGCTGCTGGACGACGCCGCCGACGAGGCCCAGGTGCGCCCGCTGCTGCCGACGGGGCCCGGCAGCCTCACGCTGGTGACGAGCCGGTCGCCGCTGGCCGGGCTGGAGGCGGCGCGGGCGTACGAGCTGGGGGTGCTCGACGACGACGGGGCCGTGGCCATGCTCGGCGGGGTGACGGGGCACGACCGGGTGCGCGCGGAGCCGGAGGCGGCCCTGCGCATCGTCCGGCTCTGCGGGGGGTTGCCCCTGGCCCTGCGCATCGCCGGGTCCCGGCTGGCCAGGAAGCCTGGCTGGACGCTCGATCATCTCGCGGGACGGCTGAGCGACGAGCGGCGCAGGCTCGACGAGCTCAGCGCGGGCGACCTGGCCGTACGCGGCAGCCTCGCGCTCGGCTACCGCGGTCTCCCCGATCCGGAACGGCGGCTGCTGCGCGAGCTCGGCGCCCTGTCCGCGCCGGACTTCGCGCCGTGGGTGCTGGGGGCGGACCTGGAACCGCTGGCGGAGGCGGGCCTGCTGCAGTCGCGCGGCCTGGACGAGGCGGGCCAGGAACGTTACGGCTGGCACGACCTGACCCGGCTCTACGCCGCCGAACGCCTGGCCGAGGAGGGCAGCGGCGCCCGTACGGTCCTGGAGGCCAGGGCGGCGACCGTCCTGGAGCGGACGAGGCGGGCCAGGGCGGCCCTCCTGCCCGCGGAGCCCGGCACCGGCCGCACGGAGATCCACCCGCCCGGCCGGACCGGCGCCCCGCCGGAGGCAGCCGACTGGGACGCCGGCTTCAGCCGCTGGCCCCTGACGGGTTCGGCGCTGACGGGTTCGGCTCCGAGCGGGGCGGGGC
>NZ_SMKP01000370.1:0-2612 GCF_004349015.1 Nonomuraea diastatica | reverse complement strand
GGATTGGGCGGGTATCAGCGGGGTCGGCGCTTCTGGTGGCACGAATTATCCGCTGGTGGTGTCGGTGGATGACACCGGTGAAGGCTTCGCGATGACCACGGAGACGCACGCGTCGATCGACCCCGGTCAGGTGTGTGCCCTGATGGTCGAGGTTCTGGCCGGGCTTGCCGGCGAGGAGTCTTTGTCGGCGGTGGATGTGCTGCCGGCTTCTGAGCGTCGTCGGGTGGTGGAGGAGTTCAATGCCACCGGTCTGCGGGTGGAGTCGGGGACGGTTCATGGGTTGTTCGAGACTCAGGTGCGTGTGACGCCGGACGCGGTTGCGGTGGACGATGGTGGTCGGTTGTTGACCTATGCGCAGTTGGATGCCGCGGCCGATGTGGTGGCGGCGCGGCTGCGGGCGGTCGGGGTGGTGCGGGGTTCGCGGGTGGCCGTGTGTGCTGAACGCAGTGCCGAGCTTGTGGCCGGTCTGCTGGGTGTGCTCAAGGCCGGTGGAGCCTACCTGCCACTTGACCCGGCTTATCCCGCTGCACGTCTCGAATTCATGCTCACCGACGCGGCCCCTGCTGCCGTGCTGACGTTCGGTGCCGGTATTGCCACCTCGGTTCCCGTCCTTGACCTGGCCGGGGTGTTCGCGGCCACTGCGGTCTCAGAGGCGAGTCTTGATGTCTCGGGCAATGATGCCGCTTACGTGATCTACACGTCTGGTTCGGCCGGTCGGCCCAAGGGTGTGGTGGTCGAGCACGGGGGCGTTGTCAACCTGCTCGCCTGGGGCGCGGAGGTGTTCGACAAGGCGACGCTGGCGAGAACGTTGTTCGCCACCTCGGTGAGCTTCGACCCGTCGGTCCTGCAGATGTTCCTCCCGCTGAGCATCGGTGGGACCGTGGTCGTCGTCCGTGACGCCCTGGCCCTGCAGGAATCGCCGGTGGAGGTTTCGCTGATTGATACGGCGCCCTCGGCGTTGCGGGCGGTGACAGGCTCGCTGCCGGCGACGACACGCCGGGTGAACGTGGGTGGTGAACCCCTGGGGGCGGATCTGATCGAGCGGGTCTTCGCGGATTCGGACGTCGAAGAGATCCGTAACCTGTGGGGTCTGACCGAGACCACGGTCAACTCCACGAGCGCTGTCATCCGCCGGGACTTCGCCGGTGAGGTGACGATCGGCCGGCCGATCGCGAACACGAAGATCTACATTCTGGACCGGGCCGGGCGTCCGGTGCCGGTGGGTGTGATCGGTGAGATCTATGTGGGTGGTGCCGGTGTCGCCCGCGGTTATCTTGATCGGGCGGGTCTTACCGCCGGTCGTTATGTGGCCGATCCGCTCGCGGCTGATGGTTCGCGGATGTATCGCAGTGGCGACCTGGCTCGTTGGACCGCCGATGGCGACCTCGAGTTCGCGGGTCGTAATGACTTCCAGGTAAAGATTCGGGGCTTCCGGGTCGAGCTGGGGGAGATCGAGCAGTGGCTGGGCCGGCATCCGCTGGTGGTGCAGGCGGTGGTCGTGGCCAAGTACGACCGTCTGGTGGCCTACTACGTGCCTGCCGGTGAGGTCGACGTCGCCGACCTGCGTGAGCACCTTGCCGCAGTGTTGCCGGGGTACATGGTTCCGGCGGCGTTCGTGGCTTTGGACATGCTGCCGTTGACCGCGAACGGCAAGGTCGACCGCAAGGCGCTGCCCGCACCGGACGGCGATGCCTTCGCCCGGGCCGGCTATCAGGAGCCGGAGGGGGAGATCGAGCAGGCGATCGCTGCGGTGTGGGCGGAGCTGCTGGGGGTGGAGCGGGTCGGTCGGTTCGATGATTTCTTCGTGCTGGGTGGGCATTCGCTGCTGGCGGTGTCGCTGGTGGAGCGTCTACGTGAACGTGAGATCGCGACGGACGTGCGTACTGTCTTCGCTCATCCGACCGTGGCGGCTCTGGCCGAGGCCACCGTCACCACGCTGGCAGATGCCGTCGACGTCCCGGTCAATCTGATCAGCGAGGGTACGGCGGTGATCACGCCGGAGTTGCTGCCGCTGGTTGAGCTGTCTCAGGAGCAGATCGATCGGGTCGTTGCGCAGATCCCGGGTGGGGTCAGGAATGTGCAGGACATTTATGCCCTGGCGCCGTTGCAGGAGGGGATGCTCTTCCATCATCTGATGGCCCCGGACAACGATGCCTACGTGCTGTCGCAGTTGCTTACTGTGGACAGCCGGGAGTGGCTGGACGCCTTCCTCGACGCACTGGGAACGGTAGTCGGTCGGCATGAGGTGCTGCGGACCTCGTTCCATTGGGAAGGGCTGCCTCGACCGGTGCAGGTGGTGCACCGGCATGCTGGCCTGGTGGTGGAAGAGGTCGAGGCCGGGAAACTCGCCGACGCGGCGAAGCGGATCGATCTGACCAGGGCGCCGGTGCTGCGGGTGTTCACTGCGCCTGGCCTCGCCGGATGGCAGGTGCTCGTCGTGATGCACCACATCGTGGGCGACAACACTTCGCTGCAGGCCATTGTCGGTGAGGTCGGTGCGGTCTTGGCGGGGCAGGGGGATCTGCTGCCGGTGCCGGTGCCGTATCGGAATGTGGTGGCGCAGGCGGTCCTCGGTGTCTCCGGGGCGGAGCATGAGGAGTTCTTCACCGGGA
>NZ_SMKP01000369.1:0-2635 GCF_004349015.1 Nonomuraea diastatica | reverse complement strand
ATGCGTGTGCGCTGGTGGCGGCGCGTGCTCGGTTGATGCAGGCGTTGCCTGCCGGTGGGGCGATGCTGGCGGTCGCGGCTTCGGAGGAGCAGGTGCTGGCGTTGCTGGCTGGTCGTGAGGACCGGGTCGGTGTGGCGGCGGTGAATGGTCCGTCCGCGGTGGTGGTCTCCGGTGATGAGGCGGCGATCGCGGAGATCGAGGGCCGGGCTGGGGTGCGGACGCGCCGGTTGCGGGTCTCGCACGCGTTCCATTCGCCGTTGATGGAGCCGATGCTGGCGGAGTTCGCTGAGGCGATCAGCGGTGTCACCTTCCACGAGCCGACGATTCCGGTTGTTTCGAACGTGTCGGGTCGTCTGGCCGAGCCTGGGCAGCTGACCGATCCCTCGTACTGGGTGGAGCATGTGCGTGGTGCGGTGCGGTTCGCCGACGGCGTCGCCGCCGCCCGTACGACCGGCGCCAAGATCTGGATCGAGGTCGGCCCCGACGCCACCCTGACCGCGCTGGCCCAGCAGAGCGCCGAGGACGGCGTCTTCGTCCCGAGCACGCGCAAGGACCGCGCCGAGCCGCTCGCGTTCGTGCAAGCCCTGGGCCACCTGCACGTGCGCGGCTTGGCCGTCGACTGGGAGGCGTTCTTCGCCCCCGCCCGCCCGTCGCACGTGGACCTGCCCACCTACGCCTTCCAGCACCAGCGGTACTGGATCTCCGAACGCGCCGGGGCCGGCGACATGGCCGGGGCGGGGCTCGCGGCCTTCGACCATCCCCTGCTGAGCGCGGTGACCGAGGTGGCCGGCGGCGAGTCCGTCATCTTCAGCGGCCGCCTGTCCGTGGCCACCCAACCGTGGCTGGCCGACCACGCCGTCAACGGCACGATCCTGCTCCCCGGCACGGCGTTCCTGGAGCTGGCGCTGCAGGCCGGCCAGGAGGTGGGCAGCCCGCTCGTCAAGGAACTCACCCTGCAGGCACCGCTGCTGCTGCCCGCCGGCGGCGGGCGCCAGGTGCAGGTGGTCGTCGGCGCCGCCGACGCCTCCGGCGCGCGGTCGATCGCCATCCACTCCCGCGCCGACGGCGACAGCGCCGGCACGTGGACCCGGCACGCCGAGGGCGCGCTGTCCGCCGCCGCGCCCGCGCCCGCGGACGGGCTGGAGCAGTGGCCGCCGGCCGGCGCCGACGCGGTCGACGTGTCCGGCGCCTACGAGCTGCTGCTGGACATGGGGTACGAGTACGGGCCCGTCTTCCAGGGCCTGCAGGCCGCCTGGCGGCGGGACCAGGACGTGTTCGCCGAGGTCGAGCTGCCCGAACAGGCGCACGCCGACGCGGCCAGGTCAGGGCTGCACCCCGCCCTCCTCGACGCCGCGATGCACGCCCAGCTGATCGCCGGGGACGGGCAGACCGTGCTGCCGTTCTCCTGGGCCGGAGCGCGGCTGCACGCGGCGGGCGCGAGCAGCGTACGGGTGCGGATCTCCCGTCTCCGCGAGACCTCCATCGCGCTGACCATCGCCGACGCCGACGGCGCGCCGGTGTTGTCGGTCGAGTCGCTCGCCGTCCGCCCTGTCTCGGCGGACCAGCTCACCGCCGCGGGCAACGACCGCGCCGAGTCGCTGTTCCGGGTGGAGTGGACTCCTGTCTCCGCCCCCGACACCGCCGAGCTGCCCGAGCTGCCCGAGCTGGCGTCGGTCGCCGAGGACGCCGCCGTGCCGGACGCGGTCACGTACGTGGTGACCCCGCCGGAGGCGGATGTCCTCGACGCCGTCCACGAGACCGTCGCCGACGTCCTGAGCGTGGTGCAGGGATGGCTGGCCGGTGAGCGGTTCGGGTCGTCGCGGCTGGTGGTGGTGACGCGGAGCGCGGTGGCCGTTGACGACGGTGATCAGGTGGATGTGTCGGCGGCTCCGGTGTGGGGGCTGGTGCGGGCGGCCGAGGCGGAGAACCCGGGCCGGTTCGTGCTGGTGGACGTGGACGGCAACCAGGAGTCGTGGGGCACGCTGGCCGGGGTGGCGGCCTCCGGAGAGCCGGAGGCGGCCGTTCGCGGCGGCCAGATCCGGGCTCCGCGGCTGGTGAGGGCCGGGACCTCGGCCGGCGAGCCGGTGTTCGGGCCGGAGGGGACCGTCCTGGTCACCGGTGGTACGGGTGGTCTGGGCGTGCTGGTGGCGCGCCATCTGGTGGTCGAGCACGGCGTTCGGAACCTGTTGCTGGTCAGTCGTCGCGGGCTGGAGGCGCCGGGTGCGGCCGAGTTGGTGGCGGAGTTGTCGGAGCTTGGGGCCGCGGTGGATGTGGCGGCCTGCGATGTGGCCGACCGTGACGCGCTGGCCGCGCTGATCGGGTCGATTCCCGGTGAGCGCGCGCTGCGCGGCGTGGTGCACGCCGCGGGCGTGAGTGACAACGGGCTGGTGGGGTCGCTGTCGGTGGAGCGCCTGGACGGGGTGCTGGGGCCGAAGGCCGACGCGGCGTGGCACCTGCACGAGCTGACCCGTGATCTGGACCTGTCGGCGTTCGTGTTGTTCTCGTCCGCGGGCGGCTCCGTCCTGGCGGCAGGACAGGCCAACTACGCCGCTGCGAACGTGTTCCTCGACGCCCTGGCGGTGCACCGTCGGTCGTCGGGGCTGGTCGCCACGTCCCTGGCGTACGGGCTGTGGGA
>NZ_SMKP01000368.1:0-2679 GCF_004349015.1 Nonomuraea diastatica | reverse complement strand
CTAGGCTCGGCCAGGTCGACCGATTTGCAGCTGCCCGGCGACCGTTTCGCTATATAGTTCCGGTGCGTGCGTCTCCCTCGGAAGCTATTCAGATACCGAGGAGACGAGCAACAGGCGTCATCTCCGATTGATTGAATTTCGCGGAGTTCGACGGCCGATGGTTTGATCGCAGGCCGGTCCAGACAGATGGGATCACAGCGCATGACGCCGACCGGGATCACCCGATGGCTTCCTCGTACGCATGCGGGTGGATGAGTTTATTGGAGATAGGTTTGATGTTCGCAAGAGAACGAGAAGCAGCCGATACCGGTCCGGTTGACAAAGAACAAACCCTGGGAGGGCTGCTGCGAATGTGGCGGGAACGGGCGCTGCTGACTCAGGAGCAGCTGGCTCGCCATTCCAGGCTCAACGTCCGTACTGTCCGCCGGCTGGAACTCGACGAAGTGCATCGCCCGCGCAACGCCTCACTGTACGCGCTGGCAAGGTCGTTGGGACTAAACGACGCCGAAGAGGAAAAGCTGATCGCCGCAGCCCGCAACGCCCCAGCTCGAGCGCTGAACCTCCCCATAATGGGAAAATCCGCGATCAGCAGCCGCGTAGCGGCTGCTGATGACGACTTGCGACTGCGTCTGATAACCACACCACAGCAACTGCCGCCCAATGCTGCACACTTCGTCGGCCGGCGTACAGAACTCGCCGTATTGGATGACCTGTTCAAGGAACCAGAACCGGCCACGGAGCCAAATCTCCAGGTTCTGGTGATCGTCGGTGGCGCCGGGATCGGCAAGACGACACTGGCGCTTAAGTGGTGCTCATCGGTCGCAGACGAGTTCCCGGACGGGCAACTGTACGTCAACCTCAGAGGCTTTGGAACGCTCACTCCCATCGAGCCGGTGAGCGCCTTGGCCATGCTACTCCGCAGCTTGGGAGTAGCCCCTGATGAGATCCCTGATGACCCGGTCGCCGCATCTGCGTTGTTCCGGACCCGTACAGCGAACAAGCGTCTGTTGCTCCTGCTCGACAACGCACTGGACAGTGAGCAGGTCCGCCCGCTGCTCCCCGCCCCTGGCTGTACTGTCGTCGTCACCAGTCGCGACCAGCTACGCAGTCTGGCAGCACGCGACGCCACCGCCCGTATCAGCCTTCCCCCACTTGAACTGCGGGACTCTGTGGAGCTATTGAGCCGGGTCTCGGGCCGGACCACAGTCCCGTTCGACGACCCGACCGTTCGCGAGCTCACGGATTTGTGTGACAACTCACCTCTCGCGCTGCGGATCATCGGTGAACGCCTCGCACGGCGGCCCGACATCCGTCTGTCCGACATCGTCGACGAGATCACCCATGAGCGACTCGAAGTCTTCTACAGCGGCGACGACGCCCCGTCTGACATGCGTACGGTTCTTTCATGGTCCTATCAGCACCTCGACAGGGACGCCGCGTGGATGTTGCGCGCGGTAGGCGCGCTTTACCCCGGAAGCGACTTCAGCCTGGCGGCGGCGGGCGCTCTTTCTGGGTTTTCCCTCAGGAAGGCGCACAGGCACCTGGACCGGTTGGTCTCCACGCACCTTGTGCAGCAGCAGAGCCACGACCGCTACAACCTGCATGATCTGGTACGCGCGTACGCAGCCGAGGAGAGCCGTCGCCACGATGCCACTTCGGTTCGCACCAACGCCATCTCACGGCTCCTGACATGGTTCATCCACGGCATGTACGCCGCCGACGTCATTTTCACGCCCGGCCGCATGCGGGAGCCTCTAGGCGAACTGAGTGAGCTGAGCGAAATAATGGAGCCCTTCTCCTTTTCCGATCCGTTCGCAGCCCGGCGCTGGTGTGAACTGGAACACCAGACCCTTATAGCATTACCCGCTTGGGCATACGACAATGGCGAGCCTCTTGCTGCCTGCCAGATCGCCTTCTTGCAAGAGGTATACCTCTTTCATTATAGCTACCATCATGAGCTGCTCAGCGGCCACAAGATAGCTGTAAAAGCGGCACAAGAAATCGGGAACCTCCGGTTGGAGGGGCATCTGCTCAGCGCGATGGGAAATGCATACTCTGAACTCCTTCGCCTGAACGAGGCGGCCGAATACTTCTACCAGGCGCTGGCGGCAGTTCGAGGATGCAAAGACCGCCGTGGCGAGGCCAAGGTTCTTGGGAATATCGCAATGAATGCCATCGACACCCAAGACTACGAGACGGCGCGAAAGCGATGCGAGCAGGCATTGGCCGCGGTCGTCGACTCAGGATACGAGCGAGGCCACGCCCACACTCTGGACACGCTCGGCGAAGCGCATTTTGGCCTTGGAGCTATCGCCTCGGCCATTGAGTGCTGGCATCAGGCCCTCGTCATCAATCGTCGAAGTGGTGCTCTCTTCGTTCAAGCGACGAACATCACCAACCTGGGGCGCGCCTACTCTGCTTTGGGAGACCACGAGAACGCGATCAAGCACCACCTGGAAGCGATCTCCGTATGTCGGGCGATCGAGAACCCGCGAGGAGAGGCCATGGCCATCTTCAACCTGGGTCGTGCTTACCTTTCTCAGGGAAGGCTGACGGATGCCGAGGCTGCCTGGCAGGAGTCGCTGGCCATTTTCTCCAAAGTTCGAGATGCCAAAGCCGATGACGTCTGGCGCGAGATCCAAACACTCCGCAAGGACAGGAGATAACGCATTCTGATGC
>NZ_SMKP01000367.1:0-2685 GCF_004349015.1 Nonomuraea diastatica | reverse complement strand
CTGCAGGGTGGTGGGGGATGGCGTGGGGCCCTGAGCGATCGCAGGTGCGCTCAAGATCGAAAGTGGCAGCGTGAGGACGGCGATCAGGGCGGCGCGGCGGCGCGTCCGGGTGGATAAGCCAGACGCTAATCGTGATGTGTTCACTCCGGCCTTTCGAACAGAGGTAGCAAAACGGAGTGATCATCACATAGGCGGGAACTCCAAGTAAAGATCGTTTTCAGTAACGGGAAAGAGCTGCTCCGTGATAGGCAGAGGATCATCACCACGCAGATCGCGCAGGTCGTCCAGGTCTTCGCCTCGCCTCCTTGCCCATTGATGTGGGCGGTTGATGCGCCTCACGATGTGCACGAAGCGAAGGACGAGGGCGGCTCCAATCGCCGCCGATCTACTGGTGTTTCAATGCATGGGAACGGGTGACCGTCGCGGGTCACCGTAGATGAGCAAGAACGAAGGATGGCGGTCGAAGGGATCGCGGGCTGCTGAGAGGCGGTTGGTGCCGCTTTCCGTGTGGCTGTGTTCCGACACCACGCCTCGATCGTCCGAGGCCGGGGAAAGCCCGCGCGTTACCGAGGTGGTGTGCGGTCGGCATCGCCAGGCCGTAGGGCGGGAACTGGCTCGGCATCTGATCGGCGCCTGCTCTCGTCCGGGTGGGGTCGTAGCGGATGTTTTCCCGACGAGCGAGACGGTGCTTGTCACAGCGGCAGGCATGGAGCGGCTGGGCGTCGGATGTGTTCCGCGTCTCGCGGTCGCGCAGCACTTCGCCGGCCGTCTGCGGCAGGAGCTCGCGGCGGATCAGCGGGCGGCGGTGAGGCTACGTCCTCACGGGCCACATCAACTGCGCGAGGCACTGCTTGGTCTCGAAGGTCGGGTGGAGTTGTTGATCGCGGCGCTTCCGCCTTACCCGGAGGCCGGACGATCGGCCGGTCCGGCGTCGGCGTCTTGTCCTTCGTGCAGGGCGGAGCCGCCGACGCTTGCCATGCCGCAGCTTGGTCGGTTCCTGGAGGATGCGCGGCATGTTCTCGCGCCAGGTGGTCACTTGGCGGTGATCACGACGGCGCGGCATGAGCGGGGGAGGCTGGTGGACCTGGCGCCGGGGATCATCCGGCGAGCGGGCGCGGCCGGGTTGGCCTACGTGCAGCATGTCATCGCGGTACGCGTCCCGGTGGAGGGTGACGCGCTGGTTGTCCAGGCCGATCCGGCGGAGCTGGGGCACCTTCGCCGTGCCCAGTCGGCGGAGTTGCCGCCGGTCGTGTCGGTGCACGCGGATGTTTGTCTGTTCGCTCGTACCGCCGGGGGTGCTCGATGAACGAGAGCGTTCTGCCGTCGGTCCTGGCCACGGGCCAGCTGCAGTCGAGGGTGCAGCGGCGTGGCCGGTATGTCGCGGAGTCGATGAGGCATCCGGGCAAGATGCTCCCGTCGATCGCCGCCCAGGTCATCTCGGCGTTCACCGAGCCGGGTGAGCTGGTGGTGGATCCGATGTGCGGGATCGGGACGACGCTGGTGGAGGCGACGCATCTGGGGCGGCACGCGGCGGGGATGGAGTACGAGGCGGACTTCGCCGGTCTCACTGCCGCGAACGTCCAGCACGCTCGTTCGCAAGGCGCGACGGGATTCGCTCGGGTGGCCTGCGGCGACGGGCGGAACATCGCGACCGTCTTCGCGAACCTGCGAGGTACGGCCGCACTGGTGCTGACCTCTCCGCCTTATGGGGTGCGGACGCACGGACACGTCCGCTGCGGGAGTCGGGAGGGTGGCGGGCCGGTGGAGAAGTCGAACCACCGGTACTCCAAGGAAAAGGGGAACCTCGCTCACCGGCCATTGCCTCAGCTTATGGAGGGCTTCGGGCGGATACTCGCCGGATGCGGAGAGCTGCTGCGGCCCGGCGGAGTCGTCGCCGTCACCGTTCGGCCGATCCGGGTCAGCGGGCGGCTCGTTGATCTTCCCGGCCAGGTCATCGAGACCGCGGAGGCGGCTGGTCTGGTCCTCACTCACCGCTTGGCAGCCTTGCTGTGCGGGCTGCGTGATGGCCGGTTGGTGCCCCGGGCGTCATTCTTCCAGATGCTGGAGGCATGGAGGGGTCAGGAGAAGGGGCAGCCGGTGTGCGCTGCGGCGCATGAGGATCTTCTCATTCTGCGCAAGCGAGGTGATGAAGGTTGAGGGCGACACTTCATCAGAGCTCGACGGTCCTCAAGCGCAGCACGTCGTCGTCCACAGGCTGTGTACGGCGGTCCGGGCCTCGCCGGTCCAGGTGGTCGTTGACATCGGTGGTCGAGGCGAGCGGTCATGTAGGGCCGCCGGGGTGGGCGGGCCCGTAGGGCCCTATCCGGTCGCCGGTGGACGCGGGGACCCGTTCCGAACCGGGACGGGTCGTGAGCGGCGCAGATCACGGGCTGCGGCTGGTCGTGCCGGGGGAGGAGCTCAGGCTCACCCCCGGCGCGGCCGGCGTACTGCTGCGAATCCTGCTCAAAGCCGCCGCCCGCGTGAAGCAACCGCAGACCGCGAAGGAGCAGCAGGAATGACGATCAGGTTCGGCTTCTACGGCCGGGTGTCGACCGAGGACAACCAAGTCACCGGGGTTGGTATCCGCTGCGACGTCACGAAATGATCAGCGGCGAGGCCGGTCGTGAGCCCGACGCGTTCTTGGAGCCATGAGCACGTAACCAAGTCTGGTGCCGGGGGCGGTCG
>NZ_SMKP01000366.1:0-2708 GCF_004349015.1 Nonomuraea diastatica | reverse complement strand
CACGGTCAGATACTCCGGTCCGGTGATGATGTAGCCGGAGGAGTTGCGGTGGTCGGCGCCTGCGTTGCCGATCGTCTGCCCCGTGCCGGAGACGGTGCCGTCGCCGGTCTTGACCGCCAGCTCGGCCTGGCCGTCGCCGTCGTAGTCGTAGACCTGGAACTGGGTGTAGTGCGCGCCGGCCCGGATGTTGCGGCCCAGGTTGATGCGCCACAGGCGCTGGCCGTTGAGCCGGTAGGCGTCGATGTAGACGTTGCTGGTGACCCCGGACTGGGCGTTGTCCTTCTGGTCACTCGGATCCCACTTGAGGAAGATCTCGTACTGGCCGTCGCCGTCGGCGTCGCCGACGCTGGCGTCCCCGGCGGTGTAGTTGCTGCCCGGCCGGGAGATCGGCACGTCCAGGTAGCTGCCGCCGGCGAAACGCAGCGACGGCTCGGACGGGGCCTGCTCCACCCCGTCCACCACCGCGCGGACGGTGTAGGAGGAGTCGGCGGGCGCGCCGGCGTCGAGGTGGTTGGTGGAGTTGGTGATCAGCGAGGCGTTCACCCTGGTGGCGCCCCGGTAGAGGTTGAAGGCGGCGCTCGCGCTCTCGGTGCCCAGCAGCCGCCAGGAGACCAGGTTGCCCGATCCGGAGCGCACGCTGACCAGCCCGCGGTTGAGATCCTCCATCTGCCGGCCGCTCTCACCACCGCCGCCGCCGGTCTCCAGATCCAGATAGTCCACATTGGGCAGGCCGTCGGCGCTGACCGGGCTCAACCGGATGGTGTTGTCGCCGGCGTTCACCGACACCGTCAGCGTCTTGGTGGCCCACGCCGTCCAGGCCCCGGTGGGATCGAACGCCGTGGCCGCGTGCGCGACCGTACCGTTGACCAGCACGTCCGCGGGACGGTTGGCGGTCGCGCCATTGGCATACCGGATGTCGAGGGTGGCCGTGCCGGCCGCGGCCGCGGTCACCGTGAACTGCGCCGCCGCACCGGCCACGTTGTCGCCGTTGCAGAACCCGCTGCCGGAGAAGCCGGCGTGATTGGACTCGATGAAGCCGTCGCACGTGGCCGGTGCGCTTTCCGCCTCGTAACGGGTCGCCGCCGCGGACGTTCCCGCGGCCACGACGACACCGGCAGCGGCCAGGGTGAACGCGATGGCGGCCGACAGCAGGGCGGTGCGTGGTCTGGGTAAGAGCATGAGTGAACTCCAAGAGATAGGTCCGATGACTCCGAGCCGGCCGAACCAGGCAGGTCTGGTGGCCTCGGGCACGCCTCATGGCGGGCGAGGATGTCTCTGATGCCGCGTCATGAGAGCGCAGTTCAGGGTCGGCGTGAGGTTACGGTCGTGGGCGGGATCAAGGCGCTACTCCATGTGGGGCGCGTGGCCATGCACCATGGATCACCGCCACGGTGACCGACTCCTTCGTCATGGCCCACTGAACTCGTCGGCGCCGCGGGCGATCCCCGGTTTGGTCGCGCGTCGACGAGGGCCTGGCGCGTGAAAATTTCATGGCGTGTGCGGCGTGGCCGGCGGGGGCGCGGGTGGCGCAACGAGGGCGCGGTCCCTGTCACTGGCTGCAGGTCGTGCGGTGGTTTACCCATGTGGCCCTTCCAGGCGGATCGATGCGGGGCGACACGAAAGCATGTGCTCTGGGAGCGTTCACAGAGTGGGATAGGGCTTTCCAAGCGTCAATGCCCGTTATGGGCTTGTTACAAGAGCCCTTTTTCCGAGGTCTACGGCTTGGCTCTTTCCGGGCGGCCGGTTGTTCGTTACCGTGCACGCTCACAGAGCCTTGCAACCCTGATGCCTGAGTTAGTTTATTTACCAAAGAAACAAACTACCAGCCAGGCGACAGCTCTCCCCAAACTCCCCAAGGAGCAAACCAGTAACGAGATGGAGCCAAGACCGGCGCGTGACCGCCGGTCGCACACCCCCATCCGAGGTGAAGATGAAAAGAAAGATCGCCATCTTGTGCGCCGCGGCGCTCGCCACGCTGGCCCAGGCCATCTTCTTCGTCAAACCCGCCGAGGCGGCGGTCGGCCTGCGGGTCGACGGCGGACGCATCATCGAGGTCAACGGCAGCGACTTCGTCATGCGGGGGGTCAGCCATGCGCACGTCTGGTATCCCAGCCAGACCTCCTCATTCGCCAACATCAAGGCGCTCGGCGCCAACACTGTCCGGGTAGTGCTGGGCAGCGGCCAGCGATGGGGCCCGAGCAACGGCATTCCGAACATCGTCCACCTGTGCCGCACCAACCGGCTGATCTGCGTGCTGGAGGTGCACGACACCGTGATGTTCAACATCGCCGGCGCTCAACCCGCCAAGAGCCAGCATCACGACCCTCGAACAGCAGGTCGTCGACATGCGACTCCGCGAGGAGGAACCGACCGATGAACTCGACGCCGCCCGCGCGGGCCAACCGCGAGCTGATGGCCCGCGTGAACGCGCCGAGCACCCGCCGCCGACACGATCCCCGGAACCCGCCAGTGCGGGAACGCGGCCTGCATGGCGCCTTCGGCGTCGGTGGCGGAGCCCAGCAGCCGGTGGGTCAGTGAGGCCAGCCGGTTCCGGCTGGCCTCGAACCGGCTGGCGTCGAAGCGATCAGTGGCGGTGTTGTCCGCGCGGGCCGCGCTCTACGAGGCGGCTACGCGGCCTACCTTCTCGGCGATCGTGTCCGGTGCGGTGGCCAGGCGGTGCTTGCGTTTGGGCAGGCCGTAGGTGGGGT
>NZ_SMKP01000037.1:0-62298 GCF_004349015.1 Nonomuraea diastatica | reverse complement strand
TAGACGGTTTCCAGGACGAAGTCCTCGCGGGCCTGGCCGCGGCGGCGGGTCTTGGCGCGGGCGCCCTTGGCCTTGACCCGCGCCTGGCGGGCGGTCAGGTCCAGGTCCTCGATGTTGAGGGTGAGGACTTCCTCGGCCCGGGCGGCGGTCTCGTACAGGAGCCGGTAGAGAGTCTTCTCCCGCAGACTGTCTTTCCGTTCCTTCTAAGGTGGCGGTTGCGCGCTGATCACCACGTGACGAGGCCAAGGCGATCACTCGTGGAGTTGGGTGCCGCGCGGATCGTTCGCACGGCGTCCTGACGACCATGCGACGTCGGCAATCTGGACGTCGTGACAGTGCGGGTCATGTGACATACGCCACAGATCGCGGGTGTCCCACACCGGTGCGGGCCGACGTCTAGTGCATAGAGCGCAGTCGAGACGAGGCAGGAGCCAGCCGTTGAACGAGCCAAGCGAGCCGACAACGGGCACAGCCGAACCACTCGCCGGCGGCGGCCAGGTGGACTGCGGACTGGAATCCGCCACCGAGGCGTTCCTCGCTCACCGCAACCTGCTGTTCACCGTCGCCTACGAGATGCTCGGCTCTGCGGCCGACGCCGAAGACGTCCTGCAGGAAACCTGGCTTCGGTGGGTCAAGGTCGACAGGGAGCAGGTGCGCGACCAGCGCGCCTACCTGCTGCGGATCACGACCCGGTGTTCGCTCGACCGGCTGCGCACCATGAGGCGCCTTAGGGAGGACTACGTCGGTTCCTGGTTGCCTGAGCCGCTGCTCACCGCGCCGGACGTGGCCGAGGACGTCGAGTTCGCCGAAAGTGTGTCGATGGCGCTCATGCTCGTACTCGAGACGCTCTCACCCACGGAACGGGCCGTCTTCGTGCTGCGCGAGGTCTTGGATGTCAGTCACGAGGAGATCGCGGCCGCCGTCGGCAAGAGCTCCGCGGCCGTCCGGCAGATCGCGCACCGCGCCCGTCGGCACGTCGAGGCTCGCCGCCCGCGCGAGGTGGTCTCCCCGAGCCAGATCGGGGCGGTGTTGGAGTCGTTGCAGCGCGCGCTCGAAACCAGGGACCTGCAGGGCCTGCTTGACATGCTCGCCCCGCAGGTCGTCCTGGTGAGCGACGGCGACGGCGACGGCGACGGCGGCGGCGGCGGAGGCGGCGGCGGAGGCGGCGGCGGAGGTCAAGCAGACCTCGCCGCGGCCGATCGTCGGCCGTCTTGGCAAGGTAGCCCGCATGATCGTCGGCCGTCTTGGCAAGGCCGACGTCGCGCTCACTGGCGAGCCCACCGTGGTCAACGGCAACCCGGCACTCGTTCTCCGTGTGGACGGCGAGATCGACGGCGTCATAGCGATCCGCGTCTAGAACGCCCGCATCACCGGCCTCTACTACGTCCGCAACCCGGCCAAGCTGACCCGCATCGACGCCGAGGTTCCACTGACCCTGAGGTGAATACCCGTGACGATCCGGCCGCGGGCCTCGGAAAACGAACTGAACCTGACGGAGGCGAGAAAGCAGCAGCGCGTCTTGCCATCCGAACGGAGGCGGCACGTCGATGAGGATCCCCGTACTGCTGTGCGGCGCTCCAGGGGGCCATGTCGGGGCGTGGTGGCACTGCACAGACGGTCCGGCGGTTCGGGAGCCCCACGGTGGCGGTGTCGATCACGCTCCCCAGGTCACCGACAAGTACCACCAACTCAACCAGATCCATTACTGGGAGGACATTCATGACGAAGAGAGTTGCCAGCGAACTCGCCGACCTGGAGCTACCGGTCGAGCGTGGCTGCCCGTTCGCCCCGCCCGCCGCCTACGAACGGCTGCGCGAGCAGGCGCCGATCAGCAAGATCCGCCTGACCAGCGGTGGCGAGGCGTGGTGGGTGTCCCGGCAGGATGAGGCCCGTGCCGTGCTCGCCGACCCCCGCTTCTCCTCCGATCGGCGCAACGACGGCTACCCGCTCTTCAACCTCGATCCGGCGACCCTGCAACTGCAGCGCAGCCAGCCGCCGGTGATGCTCGGCATGGACGGCGCGGAACACGCCGCGGCCCGCCGCCCGGTGGTCGGCGAGTTCACCGTGAAGCGGCTGGCCGCGCTGCGCCCCCGCATCCAGGACATCGTCGACCACTTCATCGACGACATGCTCGCCACCGGCCAGCACCCGATCGACCTGGTCCAGGCGCTGTCCCTGCCGGTGCCCTCCCTGGTGATCTGCGAGCTGCTCGGCGTCCCCTACACCGACCACGACTTCTTCCAAAGCCGCACCACCATGATGGTGAGCCTGACCTCGCTGGAAGACCGCCGGCGGGCCTTCGCCGAACTGCGCGCCTACTTCGACGACCTGGTCACCCGCAAAGAATCCGAACCCGGCGACGACCTGCTTGGCCGGCAGATCGCCCGGCAACGCCAGGAGGGCGCCCTCGATCACACCGGCCTGGTGAGCCTGGCCTTCCTGCTGCTGACCGCCGGCCACGAGACCACAGCGAACATGATCTCCCTCGGCGTGCTCGGCCTGCTCACCCACCCGGACCAACTGGCCCTGATCAAATCCGAGCCGGGCAGGACACCCGGAGCCGTGGAGGAACTGCTGCGCTACTTCACCATCACCGACACGGTCACCGCCCGGGTGGCCACCGAAGACGTGCAGATCGGCGGGGTAAGCATCAGGGCCGGCGAGGGCGTCATCGTCTCGGCCCTGTCGGCCAACCGGGACCCGGCGGCATTCAAGGACCCGGGCGAACTGGATATCGAGCGCGGGGCCCGCCACCACCTCGCCTTCGGCTTCGGCCCGCACCAGTGCCTCGGCCAGAACCTGGCCCGGATGGAACTGCAGATCGTCTTCGACACGCTGTTCCGCCGCATCCCCACCCTGCGGCTCGCCGTACCGGCCGAGGACCTGCCGTTCAAGAACGACGCCGTCGTCTACGGCGCCCACGAACTCCCGGTCACCTGGTGATCAGGACATGAAGCGCTCCGAAGCCGACAGCGACCTCTGCGTCGGCTCCGGCCAATGCGTCCCGACCGAGCCGGCCGTCTTCGACCAAGACGACGACGGCATCGTGGCCCTGCTGACCGACCACCCCGACGACCAGAGCGCGGCACAGGCACGTCACGCCGTCGCCCTGTGCCCATCCCGAGCCCTGTCCATCCCGCAGGAGTCCTCCGGTTATGTTGTCCGGTCGGCTCCAGCAGTACCACGGCCGCCTCCGACGCCCACCCGACCGGCACTTCCACTTCCCGGCGTTGACCGGTTATAGGACGCCACGCTCCGGCCACACGATTTCCGCAGGTTGCCGGGCCGGGGAGGGCCTCCCCAGTTCCCGTCGCCACTGTCGATACGTTCCGCGCCCCATACGCCGGGGAGTCCTTGACGGCTGCGCTTCCAGGCTCTTCACCGCGTCCATGGCCTTCGCCCTGGATTCGGGGGCTCGGCTCTCCCTTGTCCCCGACCTCACGGCCGGGACCTCTAACGACGCCGCAGGCTTCGCTTCATGCTACGGACCGCATCGTTGTTCCCCCAGGAAAGGGCCTTTGACGCTGGGCTTCGACCCCGCCCGTTTCCAGACGAAACCGCCAGCCTGCTACCGGGCCTCCTGGCAGCTACCCGGACCGGACTTCCACCGGCAAGCGACGACGAGCTTACGAACAGACGATCAGCCGCTACGTCACGGCTTCACCTCCGTCCTGCTGGGCGCACGAATCGCCGAGGCTAGGTTTCGGCGTCTTCAAACTCGGTCAGGAGGCCTGAGCTGGGCTGACAGTTTCGGCAGCGTGGGGGCGTTCTTTCTGGCGCTCACCGCGTGGCTGCTGCCGTACGTGCGGCATCTCATCACGTGGTTGCGTGCCGCGCCCCGACTGACGGATGTGACCCTCGAGGAAGCGCTTGACGACCTGGCCAGAGCGCTTGAGCAGGAATGGGCTGAGGAGGAGCGACTGCGTCGCGTCAACGATCCCCGGCCGTTGCCAGTCGGTGGAAACTCATCCAACCCGGCCCGCTCGGCAGCGAAGCGGCGTCGACAGGCGAGTTTGACGAAGTCCGGCGCGGGCTACGCACCGCGAAAGCGTCACGGTTAGTGGTGCTGGGCACCGCTGGCGCGGGCAAGAGCGTGCTGGTGATCCGCCTGGCTCGGGACCTACTTGCCTCCCGGGACCAGGAAGGGCCGGTGCCGGTGGTGTTGTCCGCAACGACGTGGGAGCAAGGAAGCGAACTGGACGAGTGGGTCGCCACCGAGTTGATCCGCGGACATCCTGGGTTGGGTGCACGAATCAGAACCATCACTGGGGAAACGAACGCGCTGGCGGATGCGCTCGTTGCCCACGGCCGCATCCTTGAGCCGCGCCCGGCACGGAGTGCACGAACCCCGGCGAGGGCTGCGCGCCGGTCAGCGAGGCCACCAGCTCCGACACTCGGTGCACCGGAATAGCGTGAACGACCAGCAGATACACACACCACGCCTGCAGATTGACCCCGAGACTGACCGGCACAGCGGGCACACCCACCGGACGCGGCGCGGTGTGCAAGGCGCCGCACCGGCAGGCCACCGAATGCAGGCGGTGCTCAAAACGCCGGGCCACCACCAGCGGGATCTCGATCTGCTGGTGCCGGGCCGTCACGCCCAGGTCGGCCGCTTGACCGAGATCGGCCCCGCACTGGCATGGACCGTCCGGGAAGTGCTCGACGGTGTCGCCCTCGGCGACCTCGTTCGACCAGGCCAGCGCCTTGCCGTCGGCGCCGGGCTGCTTACCCGGCCTGCGACCGGCGATATCGTCGGAGGTGCGCTCCATCGGCCGCCTACGGCCAGGAAGGTCATCGACCGAGGGCGGCATCCCAGAATTGCCGCTGTTTCGCGAGACCAGCCGCTCCAGCTTGGCCACGCGCTCGCGCAGCTGGGCGACCTCCGCCTTCAGCGTGGCGTTCTCGGCCATGAGCGCGCGCCTCAGAGCGATCAGCTCCTTGCGGGACAGCTCCCTCCAGGCCGGACATCTGACGATCACATCACCAATGGCCAGACTGATCAAAGTGACGGACAGTCACGCAGCGGCCCGAACCGCTACACCTTGCGCACGACGTGAATGCTTACGTACACGACTCCAGAGGATAGAGCCGAAGCCCAGGCCAGCGCTGGTGAATCATCAAAATCGCGTCTCTAGGCAATTTCGGCCCGGGAGGTCCGCCCCCAGCCGCTGACCTGCATGTTCCGGCCACAGCACTCTCTAGAAGCTCCGAATTACGTCGAACCCGGGAGTTTCAGCACTATGTAATGGTAGCAGTGACCATGTCTCAGGATTTCGTGAGCGTAGATGACCGAGCCCCAACAATCTCATGTAGGCGCGGCTGGCCCGTTGGGCGCCGGTCCGCGCGGTGCACGTCGAGCGGCTGGTGGCGGGCGCGGCCGGACGTGGTAGCCACTGCCGGACCCGCTCCTATCCCGAAATACTCGAAGCGCTCCGCGCGGGACAGGTCTCCGCGGCCCTGCTGGCCGAGCCGTTCGTCACCGTGGGCCGCGAGACCGGACAGGTGCGGATCGTCGCGGACACGATGAGCCGGGACTTCGCGAACCTGCACACCGCAGGCATCACGGCCACCGACGAGTGGGTCCGGGAGAACCCCCGCACGCTGGCCGCCTTTCAGCGCGCGCTGGTAAAGGCGCAGCGCCTGATCGCGAGCGACCCCCAGCAGGTACGCCACCGTCTCCACCGAGGGCAGCTACTGGGTGCCGCACTCCCGCTACGGCCCGGGCTTGTTCGAGCTCGACAAGCAGGCGACCGGCGGCCGGACGGTGCGCGGGATCGGCGGCAGCTTCTGGGGCACCTATTCTTCGCGATCGGCACCCCCGACGGCCAGCACACCATCGCCGTCCACACCAACACCGAGTGGAAGTCCTGGGATCCCATGTTCAAGGTCAGCGAAGCCGAGTTCGGCGTCTCTATCGGTGCGTAGGCACGTCACCGGCTCAGCGGGAGCCGGTGGCAACCTCTCCCTCTGAAAGAAGAACATCGAAAAACAACCGCAGCGCCATGAAGAGCGATCATCCCTGTCAGCAACCGGAACGCCGAACCCCAGGTCAGCCCCAACGGCCGAGTTTCGGGCACCCACATATCTCATTGGCCGAGCACGCTCGAGCCCTGGCATCACGAAGCAGCCAGTAGGCTGGCCGAGGGCGCTGCCCTGGCCACCCCTATACGGCGGCCACGCCCGAAGGCAACGGAATAGCGCCTCGGCCCACGCCGGCAACCGCTCGTTCAATTACGGTCACCCCATGGGATCAATGCACATCGAGCTACACCTGTTGGGACCCTCGGAGCTCGTCGTGGACGGCGCCCCCGTTGCCCTGACCGGGAAGCAGCGTGCCCTGCTCGCCATATTGTTACTCGAGGCGGGACGCGTGGTGCCTGCCGATCAGATCGCAGACCGCCTCTGGGAGGGCAAGCCGCCGAGGAGTGCCAGGGCCCGCGTGCGCGCGCTGATCGCAGAGCTGCGCGCGTGCTGCGGCGACGTCGGCGCCCGGTTGGTGATCACCCGGCAGCCCGGCTATCTCCTCCAGGTCGACGGTGCGACCGTGGATACCTCGCTCTTTGAGCATCAGGTGACCGAAGCGATCAGGGCGGCGGAGCTCGACCGGTACGACGAGGTGATCGAGTTCTGCAACCGGGCGCTGGAACTGTGGCGGGGAGACCCCTTTGCGGACGCGCCGGGACTCTTGGCCCTCCAGGAGGCGGCCCGGCTCGATGAGCTCAGACTGACCGCGCTCGAGACCAGGACCGAGGCCAGTCTGGCACTGGGGCGCTACGAGGAGTCCGTAGCCGAACTACGCGGCCGCATGGACGGTTACGACCTCCGCGAGCGCCCCAGGGGTCAGCTCATGCGCGCTCTGCGTGCGACCGGCCGGATACCCGAGGCGCTGGAGGTGTTCCGCGGCTACCGGCGGCGACTCGTCGACGAGCTGGGCGTCGAGCCCACGCCCGAGCTGCAGCGCCTGCACCAGGAACTGCTGGACGGCGCGCCGGCTCCCTCCGTCGGCCCGTCGCCGATGCCGGATGTCCCGAGGCAGTTGCCGACCGGCATTCGGCGGTTCGTCGGCAGGGAGTCCGCACTCTCCCAGATCGACGAACTCGACGCCCGTGAAGAACGGTTGATCGTTGTCGCTGGCCCCGCCGGCGTGGGCAAGTCCGCCCTGTCCCTCCACTGGGCCCATCGGGCTGCGCACCGGTTCCCCGACGGGCAGCTCTTCCTCGGGATGCGTGGCTTCGACACAGCCAAACCCATGGGACCGGACGAGGCTTTGCCGCTGCTGCTGCAGGCGCTCGGCCAGTCGTCGCGGAGCATCCCCGTCAGCTTCGACGCCCAGGCGGCGCTGTACCGCTCGCTGCTCGCTGACCGGCGCTGCCTGTTGGTCTTCGACGACGTCTCCGAACCTGCCCAGGTGCGGCCGTTGCTGCCCGGCGGCCCCGGCTGTCTCGTCCTCATCACCAGCAGGGACCGGCTCAGCGGCTTGGTGGCCTTCGACGGTGCGCGCCGCCTTACTCTCGATGTGATGCGGCGCGACGATGCCTTGGTTTTGCTGCAGCAGGTGGGCGGTCGCCAGCTCTTGGACGAGGACGGCGCCGCCGAACGGCTGGCCGACTTGTGCGGCTACCTGCCCCTGGCCTTGTGCATAGCCGGCGCTCGCATCGCCGAGCAGGGCGATCGGCCAGTCCGCCACATAGTCGAGGAATTCTCCCGGCGCGGGAGGCTGCCGCGGCTGCATCTGGCGGGTGAGCCGCACGCGGGGGTGCGGGCCGCTCTCGACCTGTCGTATCTGTCACTTCAGCCGGCAGATCGCCGGATGTTCCGGCTGCTCGGCCTCGTACCGGCCAAACGGATCTCCGTGTCAGCCGCGGCCGCACTGGCCGGCCTGCCACTTCCCGAAGCCGAGGATCTGCTCGACTCGACAGCGCGGGTACACCTCGTCAGCGGCGGCACCAAGCTCGGCTACGGCGTCCACGGCCTCGTCTTGGACTACGCTGCCGAACGCGCCCAGGCGGAGGAGGCCGCGGATGACCGGGCGAACGCCGTGCGGCGACTGCTCGACTACAGCCTCCACTCCGTGCGGGCAGTGGCCCAGGCGCACGGGTTCCGCGACACGATCCTGCCCGGTGAACCGCCGCCCCCCGGTGTGTGCCCCGAGGAGTTCGACGGAGCCCCGGCCGCACAGGCCTGGCTGGACGCCGAATGGGACAACCTCGTCGGCCTGCTGACCCATGTGGCCGAGCACGGTCCCCGGCGCTACGCGTGGCTGATCGTGGACGCGCTGCAGGATCTGCTCCACCACCGCCGTTCCCTGTCCGAATGGCTGCGGCTGGTGGACCTCGCGCTGGGGGCCGCAGAAAAGGAGCATGACGGGCAGGGCGCGGCGGCGATGCTCCTCTCCACGGGGCATGTCCGCTGGCGGCTGACTGATCTGCACGGGGCGCTGGAAGCGTACGAGCGGGCGCTGCTGCTGGCCCGCGGGACGGGCTGGCGGCTGGGCGAGGCATACGCGCTGGTGGGTTGCGGAGTGGCGGTCAAGCAACTGGGCGATCCCGGGAAGGCGGTCGGACTGTACGCCACCGCGGCAGAGATCCACCAGGAGTTGGGCAGCGCGTACGGCCAGGCGCAATGCCTGAACAACGTCGCCTCCGCCGAGCTCACCCTCGCCCGGCTGACCAGCGCCGAAGAGGCGCTCCAGCGGGCGATTCCGCTGGCGGTGTCGGCGCAGGCCAAACACCTGGAGGCTCTCGCGCGCAGCAATCTCGGCCTCATACGTCAGAAGCAGGGAAGACTCGGCAATGCCCAGCTTGTGCTGCGCCGGGCGGTCAGGTGCGCCGTGGAGGCAGGCTCCGCCTTCGCGGAGGGAATGTCACTCGAGTATCTCGGCCGCGTGCACTGCGACGCCGGCCGCTATACGGAGGCCATCGCGGTCCAGGAGCAGGCACTGAGCATCGCCGCCCGGGTCGAGCACCAGAACTGCCAGGTAGACGCCCTGGCCTGGCGCTCTCGCGCCGAACTCGGCCTCGGCCGGACCGCCGACGCCGCGGAGCACGTCCGGATCGCTGTAGAGATCGCCGAGCGTACGGGCTACGCGGAGGGACTGGTGGAGGCGCTGACCGCGAGAGCGGAGATCTCCTGCGCCACACAGAGGCTGTCGCACGCGCGTGCGGATGCGGAGCGCGCAGTGGCACTGGCGCAGGAGAAGGCACCGGTGGTGCTCGCCCGGGCGCACGGCGTACTGGCGGTCGCGCTGCTGGCCCTCGGGGAGCACGCCGCCTCCGAGACCGAGTGTGCCCGTGCCCTGCTGCGCAGTGGGCAGTCGGGTGAGCGGTTGGTCCAGGCCAGGGTGCTCCTCACCCTCGGGCGGCTCCGGGCGGTGACCATGGGCGGTCCCGCGGCTACTTGGCTGCTGCGGCGCGCGCATGGCCTGTTCGCTGAAATGGGAGTAGGCGCGGGCCAGGAGTCGGCATGCCCGCTTCTCGTCGCCCATGCGGATTCCATACGGTAGCCGAACGGTCCGGTGCCAGGCTCCGGGGCAGGCCATCCAGCGTTCGCTGACCACACTGCCAAGGGGGTCCGATGGACCATGCCGCCGAAACCCCGGCCCCGCTGCTTGCCGTCCTGCACGATGTGGGAAGCGCGTCCGCGATGCAGATCGCCGTGTCCGCCCGCGGGCTGTGCGAGCTGGTCTTCCTCGCGGACCGTTCGCTGCCGCACGTGGCGGAACAGCTGCCGCTGATGCGAGACCTGGCTGAGGTCGTGGACATCACCGGTCTGCCGTGGCAGCAGGTCTGTAAGGAAGTCATCGCGCTCCGCCCTTCGGGTGTGATGACCTGCGCCGAGCACCAGATCGTCGGAGCGGCCGCCCTGGCTCGGGCCTGCGGAACGCCTGGGCACGATGAGGCGGTTGCCCGTGACCTCACCGACAAGCTCCGGCAGCGCGAGGTGCTGGCGGAGCGGGGAGTGCAGTCGACGGCCTGCGTGCCTCTGTACGGGCCGGAGGACGTGGCGGCGGCCGGCGAGCTGGTCGGCTTTCCCGCCGTGCTCAAGCCACGGCATGGCGCGGCGAGCGTCGACACTTGCAGGGTGGAGTCGGCGGCGGAGGGCACGGCGGTGGCGCGGCGCTTCGAGGTCGGCCCCGACCGTCCGTTCGTCCTGGAAGAGCTGCTGCCCGATGGCCCGGCACGAACGCCGCTCGGCGACTACGTGTCCGTCGAGTCGGTTGTCCAAGCCGGGGAGATCTCGACGTTCGGGATCACCGGGAGTTTCCCCCTGGCCGCACCGTTCCGGGAGACCGGCAAGGCGATTCCCGCCATGGTGACTCCCGAGGAGGCCGAGCAGATCACCGCTCTCGCCCATGCGGCCATCACGGCGCTGGGCGTGCGTGACTCCCTGTGCCACACGGAGGTCAAGCTGACCCCGCAGGGGCCGCGGATCATAGAGGTCAACGGGCGCTTGGGGGGTTGGGTCGGCGAGCTCACGCTGCGCGCCACGGGCGTCGACATGGTGCGCGCCGCGATGTCGGTGGCGCTGGGTCGGCCCGCGGAGTTACCTTCCGGCACGGCACCGGAACGCGTCGTGTTCCAGTACTTCGTGGTGTGTCCTCAGGACACTAGCGAGATGGTGTCCATCGCTCCACTCGAGGCGCTCGCCGAGTTGCCCGCCGTGGAGTGGGTGGAGACGCGCGTGCGCGATGGACAGCGCATTAGCTGGCGGCTCGGCTCCCTCCAGCAGCTCGCGGTGCTGCGGGGGACCGTTGGCAGGCACGAAGAACTGGTGGAGCTGGTGGCCGCGGCCGCCCTGGCCGTGAAGCGGGCCTGTCGATGACTGATCAGGTCGCGATCGTGGGCATGTCCATCCGCACAGCCGGGGCGGCCGATCCGGCCGCGTTCTGGCGGCTGCTTGCCGAGGGCCGCAGCGGGCGGCGTGAGCTGGACCAGGCGGAGCTGGCCCGACGCGGCGTTCCGTATCGCACTTACTCCCATCCCCAGTACGTTCCCGTCGCCTACCCGTTGGCCGATCCCCTCACGTTCGACGCCGCCGCTTTCGGATTCAGCGCCGGCGAGGCCGCACTGACCGATCCGCAGCATCGGGCCATGCTGCAGGCGTGCTACCGCGCCGTGGAAAGCGCCGGTCACCACATCGCGGACCTGCGGGGGCAAGTGGGCCTGTACGTCGGCACGCGGATCGGTGACCACGGTCCGATGCTTCGCGGCCGGCTCAGGCACACCGACAGTGCTCTGGACGAGACGTGGCTGGTCACCGGGAACAACGCCGATTTCCTCGCCACGCGGATCGCGTACTGCTTCGGGCTCACCGGCCCTGCGATCAGCGTGCAGACCGCCTGCTCCACCTCAGGGGTTGCCATCCACCTCGCGAGCCAGGCCATCTTGGCCGGCGAATGCGATGCGGCGGTCGCCGGCGGGACCGCCATCGACTTGGAGGACGCCGGGTACTTCTACTCCGAGGGGGGCGTGTTCTCGCCGCGGGGACGCTGCGAGCCGTTCACCGTTGGAGCGGACGGCACCGTGGACGGGAACGGGATAGCGGCGCTGTTCTTGAAGCGGTTGGACGCCGCCGTCGATGACGGCGACCCGATCCTGGGCGTGATCGCGGCCACCGTCGTGAACAGCGACGGCAGGGACCGTGCCGGCTACACCGCGCCGAGCGTGAGCGGGCAGTCCGCCCTCATCGCCGAGGCACTCGATGTGGCCGGGCTGAGGGCCGATCGTATCGGCATGTTCGAGACGCACGGCACGGGGACGGCCGTGGGCGACCCCCTGGAGATCGAAGCCGCCACTCTGGCTTTCCGGGAGGCAGGCGCCACGCGCGGCGACATCCGGCTGTCCGCCATCAAGGCAAATGTCGGTCATCTGACGGCCGCTTCAGGCGCCGCAGGCGCCATCGCCTGCCTGCTGGCCCTGCGGCACGAGCGCATCCCGCCCAACCTGCCGATCGTGGAGGGCGCGGCCGCGATCGATCTGGGCGGATCACCGTTCAGGCTCTCCGGCGAGTGCCAGCCCTGGCCGCGGGGTGCGGAACCACGGTACGCCGCCGTCAGCAATTTCGGCCTGGGCGGCACCAATGCCCACCTGATCATCGGTGACCCTCCGGCCGGAGGATCTCCCGTCCGCGGGAAGCGCCGCGCCTGGCAGTTGCTGCCGTTGTCGGCGGACGACCCGGAGCGGCTCGCCGAGACCTCCGCCGCATTCGCGGAGGCCGTAACCGCGGGAGGGCCCGAGCAGCGCCATGACCTGGGACACACCCTGCGCACGGGACGGCCCGCGCTCGCGGTCCGCGCTGTGGCCGTGGTGCCCGCCGAGGGCGAAGTCCCGCGGTCGGCCTGGCCCGGCCCCGAGTCGTTCGCGACCGCGCCTGCCACCACGCCGGCCGTGGTCTATCTGCTGCCCGGGCAAGGCGTGCTGAAGGATGGAGCCCCCCGGCAGCTCTACGGGGCCGACCCCGCATTCACCGGGATCGTCGACGAGGGGATGGACGTCGTCGCGGAAGCGGCGGGCGGAAGGACAGCCGATCAGGTCCGTTCGGCGTTCACCGAGGGACGGCTCACACCGGACACCCGCGTCGCGCAGCCGGCACTGCACTTGCTGGCCTCCGGCGTCCACGCCGCACTCGCGGCTGCCGGCGTGCACCCCGACGCGATCGCGGGGCACAGCGTCGGCGAGCTCACCGGGGCCTGCCTCGCGGGGGTACTCACCTTTGCCGATGCGACCGAGGCGATCTGCCGCCGGGCCGAGGCCATGGCCGCGATGCCCGCGGGCTCGATGCTCCTCGTGAGGGCAGGTCAGGAGCTGCTGCGCGATCTGCCGGAAGATGCGTGCGTGTCCGTCGTCAACTCGCCCACGTCCACCGCGATCTCGTACGGACCCGAGGCGGCAAGCCGTCTGCTGGCATGGCTCGACCACCGAGGGCTGACATACCGGCCCCTGGACACGTCCCACGCGTTCCACCACCCGGGCATGGCACCCGCCGCCGCCCACTTCGCCGCGCGACTGCCCGCGCGGGTGCTGCATGCTCCCCGCATCCCGCTGATCTCGTGCCGCAGCGGCGAGTGGCTGCGCCCAGAAGAGGCCACCGACCCGGGGTACTGGGGCGCCCAGCTACGCGAGCCCGTTGAGTTCGCGCGGGCCTTGCGCACTGTGGCGGGCGCGTATCCCACGGCTCTCTATGTGCAGCTGAGCCTGGGCTCGGGGCTCCTGCGGGCGGCCCGGCAAGGCGGAGTTCCCGCCGAGAACTGCGTACCGGTGCTGCCGGAGGAGCCCGCGGACCACCCGGCGGCACTCGTACCGCGGGCCGTCGGCGAGTTGTGGCGGCGCGGATGCGCAGTCGACTGGAGCGTCTACAGCGCTGCCGACCGCGGGCTGCGCACCGAGGCTCCGCCGCGGACGTTCCTCACCGCACCCGTGCTTCACCCGGCTCTGGAGGACCTGAGGCGCGGCATCGACCCGTACGGCACCAGGCCGCGGCCGCGAACGGAACCCGAGCCGGCCGCCGACGCACAGGACGGCGAGATCGCCGAGCTCCTGGAAGCCGTCCGCGACTGGTGGGAGCAGATTCTGGGCGCCCGACCGGAGCCGGACGAGGATTTCTTCACCGCGGGCGGTGACTCGATCGCCGCCGCCCAGCTCGTCGCGCGCCTGAGGCCCATGTTCGACGTCGACATCCCCGTCCACCTCCCGCTGACGGCGACAACCCCGCGCGCGCTCGCCCGCGCGGTCGACGAGCTACTCGTCGCGGTCGTCACCGGCCGCTGACCGGCACCGGGCCAGCTCCAGGCCGGCATTCACACGATCAGGAACGAAGCGAACCGTCAATCGGCACACGAATGGAAAAGGTCCTCGGCATGTCCTACGAACACCACGCACGCTCGCTCACAGACGAGCAGCGAGAACGGCTGGCCGCACTGCGCCGGGGCCGTGGGGCAGGGCACTCCACGTCGGCGATCCCGCGGACGGGTCGAACCCACGCGCCGATGTCAGCAGGGCAACGGCGGATCTGGTTCCTCAGCTCGTTCCTTCCGGACGGCAGCGCCTACCACATCGCCGGCAGCTATCGCGTCACCGGAGACGTGTCCCTGTCGGCACTGCAGCGCACCGTTCACAGCCTGGTCGATCGGCATCCCGCGCTGCGCACCCGGTTCGAGAGCGTGGACGGCGAACCCGTCCAGATCATCGTCCCCGCCTCCGAAGCCATCACGGACGTGCGCACCGAAACGGCTTCGGACACAGCCGTCGACGGGCTGCTGGCCGACTTCTTCCGCGAGCCGTTCGACCTCTCCTGCGGCCGGCTGTTGCGGGTCCTGCTAGTCCGCACCGGCCCGGCCGAGTCCGTGCTCGCGATCGTCATCCACCACATCGTCGCGGACGGCTGGTCGCTGAGCGTCTTCATACGCGAGTTCACCGCTCTGTACAGCGAGTTCGCCGCCGGGACGCCCGCCCAGCTTCCCCCGGTTCCGATCACGTACCTCGACTACTCGCTCTGGCAGCGGGACCAGGAGGACACCGAGGGGTACCGAGCGCACGCCCGCTACTGGAAGGACGCCGTGTCGGGCAGCTCCGAGGTCCTTGAGCTACCCGCGGACCGGCCGCGCCCCGCAGTGCAGAGCTTCAGGGGCGGCCGGCGTAGGTTCGAGGTGCCTGCGGCCCTGCGCCGCGCGGTAGAAGGGCTGGCCCGCGAGCACGCCGCGACGCCGTACATGGTGCTGCTGGCCGCGTTCGACGTTCTGCTGCACAGGTGGAGCGGACGTTCCCGGTTCACCTGCGCCACCCCCGTGGCCAACCGGCCACGGGTGGAGTGCGAATCGGTCGTCGGGTTCTTCGTGAACACGCTGGTGCTGCCGGCAGACCTCTCAAGCGATCCCACCTTCGCGGAAATGGTCGATCGGGTGCGGCGAACCTGGCTCGACTCCCTTTCCCACCAGGAGTACCCGTTCGAGCGGCTGGTCGAAGAGCTGTCTCCGGAGCGGGTGCTGTCCCACAACCCGCTCGCCCAGGTGATGTTCATCCTGCAGAATGCGCCGGCCAGCGCCATGGAGCTGGCCGGCGCGCGGCTAGAGCCGCTTCCCGCGAGCACCGGCACCACCAAGTTCGACCTCACGCTGGAGCTCTTTCCCCGCGACGAGGGATACACCGGCTTCGTCGAGTACGCCGTCGACCTCTTCGACGACGAGACGGCCGCCCGCTTCGCCGATCACTACCTCCACCTCCTCGGGGCACTGGTCGCGGAACCCGGGCGGCGTATCGCGACCGCGCCGATGCTGACCGGGCCCGAACGACGGCAACTGGCCGAATGGAACGACACGGACAGCGACCTGCGGCCAGGAACCAGGGTCACGGATCGCATCGCCGCCGGGGCCGCAGCATATGGCGACCGGATCGCCGTGCAAGCGGCCGGCCTCGAATTGACCTATAAGGATCTTTCCGACCGCGCGGGGCGCATTGCGCGACTGCTGCGTTCCCGGCACGGGGTGGGAACGGACCGGCTCGTCGGTCTCTGCCTGCGCCGCTCGCCGGAGCTGGTACCCGCTCTGGTCGGCGTCCTCGCCGCCGGCGGAGCATACGTCCCGTTCGACCCCGGCCAGCCCGCCGGGCGCATCGCGGAGCTGGTCCGTGGCAGCGGCGTGGAGGTCCTGCTGACCACGACAAGCTGCCGGTCGGCGTTGGCGGGCGTTGACCCCGGGATCGCCATCGTCTGCCTGGACGACCCCGCGACGCTGCGGCTGCTGGGAGAGCAGGACCCGTCCTGGCCACGGCTCGACGGCGGTTCCGACGACCTCGCCTACGTCATCTACACCTCCGGCTCCACCGGAGAGCCGAAAGGCGTGATGGTGGAGCACCGCTCCATCCTCAACCGCCTCGTGTGGATGCAGCGGGAGTATGGGTTGCAGGCCGGTGACCGGGTGCTGCAGAAGACCACCTACACCTTCGACGTCTCCGTGTGGGAGTTCCTCTGGCCCCTGATGTACGGGGCGACGCTCGTGCTGGCCTCCCCCGACGCACATCGGGAGCCGCGGCAACTGGCCTTCGAGATCCGCGACTTCGGCATCACCCATCTCCACTTCGTGCCCACCGCGCTGTCGACGCTGCTGGCGTCCGAGACACTGGCGGGCGGCGCGCTGCGCCGGATCTTCTGCAGCGGAGAGGCGTTGTCCCGGGAGTTGTGCGAACGTGTCCACGCCGACTGCGGGATCGCTGTCGACAACCTCTACGGGCCGACCGAATGCGCGGTGGACGTCACGTACTGGCGATGGGATCCGGCTGCCGGAGTGCCGTCGATCGGAGGGCCGGTCGCCAACACCCGGGCGTACGTGGTGGACGAGTACGGCAATGAGGTCGGTGTCGGCCGGCCGGGCGAGCTGTGGATCGGCGGAGTGCAGGTCGCCCGCGGATACCTCGGCCGGCCGGATCTCACCGCGGAGCGCTTCCTGCCGGACCCCTTCTCGGGCAGCGCCGGTGACCGCGTCTACCGCACCGGCGACCTGGTCCGCCGACGCCCGGACGGACTGCTGGACTTCCTCGGCCGCATTGACGATCAAGTGAAGGTGCGCGGCTTCCGGGTCGAACCCGGCGAGGTGGAGACCTGCCTGCGCCGGCAGCCGGAGGTCTCGGACGCGGTCGTGCTGCTGCGCACGGATGCTGCCGGCGACGGTCAGCTTGTGGCTTACGTGGTGGCGGACACCGCCCGGCTGGGCGCCAGACGTGAGGCGGCCACCGTGGCCGACTGGTCCGACGTATTCGACCGGGCATACGAGGAGGGCGAACCGACGCACTCGCCGGGGCTGAACTTCAAGGGCTGGAACAGCAGTTACACCGGCGAGCCGATACCCGAGGCGCAAATGGTGGAGTGGCTCAACGCCACAGTCGACGCGATCAGCGCCACCGGGGCCCGCAGCTACCTGGAGGTCGGCTGCGGCACCGGGCTGCTCGCCTTGCGCCTGGCACCGGGTGCCGAGAGCTATCTCGGCGTCGACGTCTCCGCTGTCGGCCTGGAGCATCTGGCCGGCGAGACAGCACGGCTCGGCCTCACCGACCGGCTCGAACTGCGTCGGCTGGCGGCCCACGAGCTGTCCGTGCTGAAGGAGGAGGGCCGCTCCTTCGACTGCGTGGTGCTCAACTCGGTCGTGCAGTACTTCCCGGCCCAGGACTATCTGAGCGACGTACTGCGCTCCGCGGCCGGGCTGCTCAACCCCGGCGGCTGCATCTTCGTCGGCGATGTCAGGAATTTTGCGCTCGCCGGGGCCTTCCACCGATCCGTACTCCGGCACCACGACCCCGCCGGCGACGCGGCGGGGCTGGCCGCGCAGGCGGGCCGCCGGGCGGCGGAGGAGACCGAACTGCTCATCGACCCCGGCTACTTCGCTGAGCTCGCCGACACGGTGCTGCCGCTGCGGCACGCGCGGGTCACGGTGAAGCCGGGGCGGGCCGGCAACGAGCTCACCACCTACCGCTACGACGTCCTGCTCTCCACTCACGAGGAGACGGCCGAGGCTGCGGAGTACATGGACTGGTCCACCGCCGTCGGCACGCTCGAGCGGCTGCGCGCGGCGCTGGAGGCGGCCGGCGGCCGCGTGCTGGCGGTGGACGGCATCCCCAACGCCCGGACGGCGGCAAAGGGCGGAATCCACCCCGACGACTTGGCCGAACTGGCCAAGGAGCTGGGTCTGGAGGCCCAGGTCACATGGTCTCCGTCGGGCGTTCCCGGCAGCCTGGCGGCGCTGTTCCACCAGGCGAGCGCCCCCATCGTCGTCCGGCATCCGGTCAGCCCGCCGCACACCAATTCCCCGGCTGCGGGACAGGCGCTGCGTGCCCTGCCCCAGTTGCTGCGTCATCGGCTGCGCGAGCTGCTTCCCGACTACCTGGTCCCCAGCACGGTGGTCCCCGTCACCGCACTGCCCACGACCGAAAGCGGCAAGATCGACCGCGCCGCGGTGGCTCGCATACCTGCCACGCAGCCGGCCGCCACTGGCCGCACGGCGCCGCGAACCCCTACCGAGCGGCTGGTGGCGGACGCCTTCTGCGAGGTACTCGGCGTCGCAGAGGTCTACGCGCAGGACAACTTCTTCGAGCTCGGAGGCGACAGCATCAAGAGCACCCGGGTGGCCGCGCGGGTGCGCCAGGCGGGCCACAGCGTGCTGATCCGCTCGATATTCGCCCATCAGACGGTGGAGCGGCTGGCAGAGTTCCTGGACACGAGGGGCCGCTCACCTGATGAGGTCGACGGGTCTCGCCCAGCCACGCAGCATGCGGACGGCCTCGTCCCGGCGTCCCCGCTGCAGCAGCACATGCTGCGCCGGCTCCCGGGCCGCGGCACGGACGGCGTCTTCGTCGTACAGCGCGTACTGCGCTACCACGGCGCCGTGGACGCGAAGGCGGCCGCAGATGCCTGGTACGAGACGATCGCCACCACCGCGATCCTGCGCACCGGGCTGGTGTCCACTGCCGACGGGCCGGTCCAGCGCCCTGGCATCGCGGAGGCCGGCTCCATCATCGAGCACGACTGGTCAGGCCGCGGCGACGCCGAGCGCATGCTGCGGGACTTCCTGGTGGCCGACTGCGAGCGGGGCTTCGACCCAGCCGATGAGATCCCGACCAGGTTCGCGTTCCTGCGGCTGGGACCGGAGCACGGGTGCTGGGTGATCACCATGGACTACCGCCGGCTGGACGGCTGGAGCTTCACCATCTACCTGGGCCGCTTCCTGGACGCCTACCACCGTCTGGCCGGGAGCACCGGCGGGGCTCTCCCGCCGGCCACGGAGTTCGACTACCGCCGTTACGTGGCGTGGCGCACCGAGCAGATGCGAGCCGGTGGCGTGCGCGACTGGTGGCGCGCACGGGCTGAGTCGCTGGAGCACTTCGAGGTGACACCCGTCGAGCGGCTGTCCAATCGCGACTTCCACGTCGTGCAGACCACCTTGGACTCTGCCACCATGCGGCCGTTCGCCGCGGCCTGCCGGGCGGCAGGCGTCACTTCCGCCGCAGGTGTCCAAGGGCTGTGGGGAGCGGTGCACACGCGTCTCGACGTGCGCGGACAGCCCCAGTTCGGGGTCACGACCTCCGGGCGCTCCGCAGAGGTGCCGGGCATCGAGCACGCCATGGGGATGTTCATGAACACGCTTCCGGTGGGCTGGTCGGCCGGCGAGGGCGACTCCGTACGGCACTGGCTGTGTGGAGCGTCGTCAGCACTCCTCGATCTGATGGAACACGACATGATCCCTCTGCCCGTCCTGGACGACCTGGCGGGCGTGCGGGAAGGTCGGGCGCTCTTCGACTCCTACGTCGTCTACCAGAACGCCCCGCCGGCCCATGTCGGCGAGAGCGATGCCGGGTTCCGGCTGGTGGACGAAGCCCCGGTCGCGTATGCACGACAGGACCACCGGCTGCGCTTGGACGCCTTCCCGAGCGACGACGCCCGGGTGGACCTCGTCCTCTCCGGCTACGAACCCGCCGCCCGGCTGGCGGAGTATCTGACGGCCCTGCGCGATGCCGCGCTCGGCCTTCATCCCGGTGCGCTCGACCTCCCGATGGGGCACCTGCTCGACCACCGCCCGCCTGCCTCCCCTCCGGTGGTGGACAACGACCTCCTGGTGGCCACGATGGCGCGCGGCGAAGCGTTTTCGGCGATCATGGACAGGGAGGAGCAATGGTGACCGGCGACAGCACGCTCCCAGAGGCCTATCCCGCCTCGTTCGCACAGCAGCGGCTGTGGTTCGTCGAGCAACTGGTGCCCGGTACCCCACAGCACAACGTCGCCCGCTGCTACCGCGTGCAGGACGGGACGGTGGACGTCGAAGCCCTGCGTCAGGCCATCACGGCCGTAGTGGCGCGCCACGAGTCGTTGCGCACGTCGTTCGGCTCCGCTGACGGCGCACCCGTCCAGATCGTGGTGCCGGCCGCGGAGCCGACGGTCGAGGTCATCGACACCGAAGACGTCCGGCGCGCGCTCCACGCCTTCGAGTGCGAGCCATTCGACCTGTCCCGGCCGCCACTCGTCCGGGTCACCCTGATCCGCGGGACCGAGGGGAGCGTGCTGGCGTTCGTCCTGCACCATCTCGTCGCGGACGGCTGGTCGATGGGCGTGCTCGTCACCGAGATCTCGGAGTTCTACCGGGCCGCCCTCGACGGCACCGTACCCGGGCTGGACCAGCCGCCCCTCCAGTATGTCGACTTCACGATCTGGCAACGGGCTCAGGCCGAATCCGCAGATGCCGCCCGGCAGCTTCGCGCCTATGCGGACGAGCTGGCCGGGGTGCCGCATCTGCTGGAGCTCCCGTACGACCGGCCGCGTCCAGCGGTGCCGTCCTTCGTCGGCGCCGTGCACCGCTTCGACATCCCTGCCGAGACGGTGTCCGCACTGGAGCGGCTCGCCCAACGCTCTGGGGCGACGCTCTACATGGCCATGCTCGCCGCCTGGTTTCTCGTGCTCAGCCGGTGGTCCGGGGCATCGGACCTGCTGGTGGGCACGCCCGTGGCGGGTCGCACACGCAGCGAGACGGAAGAGCTCATCGGGTTCTTCGCCAACACGCTGGTACTGCGCGGGGACCTGACGGGCGACCCCCGCGCAGAGGAGTTGCTGGAGCGCGTACGGGACCGGTGCATCGCGGCGTTCTCCCGGCAGGACGTCCCGTTCGAGCGGCTGGTGGAGGAGCTCGCTCCTGAGCGCAGTCTCGGGCACAATCCCCTCGTCCAGGTCATGTTCGGCTGGCAGAACACCCCGGCCGGGCGACTGGAGCTGCCCGGCACGCGGTTGGTGGCGGAAGATCTGGAGACGGCTACGGCGCAGGTCGACCTCACCGTGAACCTGACTCCGGCCACCGACGGCAGGCTGACCGGAGAGATCTTCTACTCCACCGAGCTGTTCGAGGCCCGAACAGCGCACAGGTTGGCTGAGCACTTGCGGACTGCCGCGGCGGAGCTGGCGAGGGACCCCGGCCGCCGGGTGTCGGAGATCGACATCCTGGGTCCCGCCGAGCGGGCCGACTTGCTACGCCTCGGCGCCGGACGGGAGCCCGCCGGGCCGCCCGAGCCGCTCCCCCAGCGGATCCGCCGCTACGTGCGCACCCACCCCCACCGGGTGGCTGTCACGGATGCCGACGGCTCGTGGAGCTACCGTGAGCTGCTGCAGCACGCCGACGCCGTCGCAGCCGCCCTGCTGCGACTCGGTGCCGGTCGCGGGGACCATGTCGCCGTGTGCCTGCCGCGCAGCAGGTTCATGGTTTCGACGCTGCTCGGAGTGTGGACGGCCGGGGCCGCGTATGTGCCGCTCGACCCGGGCTACCCGCAGGCCAGGCTGGCGTTCATGGCCGAGGACAGCGGGAGCCGCTTGCTGCTGACGACCAAGGAGCTCGCGGACACACTTCCGTTCGCCGACTGGACCGGACCCGGGCCCGGCGCCGCGGTCGTCTTCGTCGAGGACCTCTCCCCATCCGGCTCCGCCTCCCCTGACCTGCCGCCCGCCCGGCCGGAGGACTTGGCGTACACGATGTACACCTCCGGGTCGACCGGGCAGCCCAAGGGCGTCCTGATCGAACACCGAGGGCTGGCCAACCAGATCGATTCATTCGCTGACGCGCTGGGCCTGAGCGAGGGCGACCGCATGCTCGCCCTGACGTCCATGTCGTTCGACCCGGCCTGGCTGGAGCTCTTCCTGCCGCTTGTGGTCGGCGGAGTCGTCGTGGTGACCGGCTCCGACACCGCCCGCGACCCCGAGCGGCTGCACGCGGTGCTCTGTGATCAGGAGGTGACCATCGCACAGGCCACCCCGACCACCTGGCGGCTCTACTGCGACCACGCCGATACCCCGCCGCCGCAACTGCGACAGGTACTGACAGGCGGCGAAGAGCTGTCCACGGCCCTGGCCGGCCGGCTCCTGCGGCTCGGGGTGCGCGTGCACAACGTGTACGGGCCCACCGAAACGACGATCTGGGCCACACGCGCCGAGATTACGGACCCTGCCACGGTGTCCATCGGCCGCCCCATCGACCGCACCCGGGTATTTGTCGTCGATTCAGCGGGGGGCCTCGCCCCGATCGGCGCAGTCGGCGAGCTGTGGATCGCGGGCGCGGGCGTCGCGCGCGGCTTCACCGATTCCTCCGCGACGGCTGCCGGCCGCGTCGCGACCGGACCGGACGGGACGCGGGCCTACCGTACCGGCGACCTGGCCCGCTGGAACCCCGACGGCACCTTGCGGTTCCTCGGCCGGGCCGACCACCAGGTCAAGATCCGGGGAAATCGCATCGAGTTGGACGAGATAGACGCCGTGCTGCGTTCGCACCCGGGAATCGGGGACTCCCTCACCGCTGTGAGGACCGACGCCTCCGGTGAGCGGCTGCTCGTCACGGCCGTCGTCCCGGACCCGGCTGACGCACCGCCCGGCGACCTGACCCGCGAGGCCCGAGAGTGGGCCCGCGGCCGTTTGCCTGACCATATGGTCCCGCGTCGTGTGCTCACCTTGTCCAGCCTGCCACGGACGCCCAGCGGTAAGAGCGACCGCCAGGCCGTGGCACGACTGGCGGAGCCGGACACGGTGGCCGGCGGGCACGCGCCGCCCGCTGACGGGCTGCAACGCGACCTGCACGACGTGTGGTGCGACGTGCTCGGCGTCCCCTCGGTGAGCGTCGCCGAGAACATCTTCGACCTCGGGGCCACCTCGCTGACGACGGTTCGGGTCAAGCAGGAGCTGTCCCGCCGGTATGGCATCGACGTGCCGCTGACCGATTTCTTCGCGTATCCCAGCATCGCCGCGCTCGCCGTCCGGGCGGGCGCGACCGGCGGCCCGCCGGCCCGCTCGCCCGCGGCACAGCGCCGCTCGATGCAGGAGACGGCAGCCAGGCGCCGCGGCGCACGTACCGGCGGACGGCCATGACGATGGCGAGGACGCAGGGCGAATTCTTCAGGCTGCGTGACGAACCGGACTTCGCACGCTTCTGGACCGGACAGTCCATATCCCTGATCGGGAGTGAGATCACCTCGATGGCGATCCCGGTGATCGCCATCCTCAGCCTGGGAGCCGGCGCTCTGGACCAGGGTGTCCTGTTCTTCTGCCAGTTCCTTCCGGCACTGTTGTTCGGGCTGCACTTCGGCACCCTCATCGACCGCTTCGCCAAGCGCTCGCTCCTTGTCTACTGCGATCTCGCCCGCATGGTCCTTCTGCTGGCCATCGCGGTGCTGCACGTACTCGACGCGCTCTCCATCGCGGCCCTGGTGGTGATCGCCTTCCTGGTCGGCACGTTCAGCGTGCTCTCGGCCATCTGCGGTCAGGCGTACGTCCCTGACCTGCTGCGTGACAACAGGCTGCTGGACGGCAACACCAAACTCCAGAAGGTCACCACCTTCGCCGAGGTCTCGGGGGGCTCGCTGGCCGGCGCGCTCGTACAAGCGCTGACCGCGCCCTTCGCGGTGATCGTCGATGCCGTCAGCTACGCGGTGTCGGCGTGCTTCATCTCCCGGGTGAGGCTGCCGGGAAGGGCGCCCGATACGGAGGTCCACGAGAAGCCGCAGATCTGGGAAGGGCTGAGGTTCGTTCTGCGCGGAGCGAAGTTGCGAGCCATCACCTTGTGCGCCGCGACCAGCAACTTCTTCAGCGCGATGATGGTGTCTCTCTACCTGTTGTTCGTCATGGATGGCCTGGGGCTCAGCCCGCTCCTGGCAGGGCTGCTGCTGAGCGCGGCTAGCTGCACAGCGCTGGTGACCGGCTTCCTCACCTCACGGGTCACCGCCCGGCTGGGCGTGTCCGGAGCTCTGGTGGCCGGCCAGGCCGTGATGGCTGCCGGCTGCTTGATACTGCCGTTCGCACAGGGCCCGCTCCCTCTGGTCAGCGTGTACCTGGTGGCGTCGCACGGCATCTTCGTGATCGGCATGATCGTGTTCTCCACGACGCAGCTTACCTACCGCCAGCAGGTGACGCCGGCGCGCATGCAGGGCCGGGTGCACGCGGGAAACTACGTGATCACGTACGGCGCATACGCGCTGGGGGCGATGGCCGGCGGACTCGCGGGCGAGTGGATCGGCATCAGGCCGACGCTGGTCATCGGCGCATTGGGGCACATCCTCGCGGCGGCCTGGCTGCTGCCGCGACGGGTCAGGATAACGGCCGAGGACGGCCCGGCCACTGGCCCCGAACGCCGCCCCGACGGCGGCGATGAGGACGAATCGCGAGGCGACTTTGTACATCCGTAGCCTCAAAGAGGCACTCGGCGCCCGGCTCCATGTGGTGGTGTTCCCGGGGGCGGGCGGCTCCTCCGCGCACTTCCGCGAGTGGGCCGGGCACCTCGGGCGGGACGTCCGGCTGAGTGTCGTCGACCCCTGGCCGCTGCACCTCGCCGTCGGCGACGGCGCGTTGGCGGATTCCGCGCGCTTGTTACTGCCCGAACTCTTCACCTTCCAGGGCCCATTGGTACTGGCCGGACACAGCCGCGGAGCCGTGCTGGCCTACGAGACGGCGCAGCACCTGGTGGCGGCCGGTGCCGCAGACCGGTTGGCGGCCCTCGTCGCCATGGCCTACCGGGCCCCATCCTCGCCGCCGCGACGCCGGTTCAGCCGGGAGGACGACGGCACCTTGCGCGAGCTGCTGCGCCAGTTGGGCGGCACTCCGCAGGAGGTCTTCGACGAACCGGAGTTGCTCGATGCCGTGCTGGACCGGCTGCGTACGGAGTTGCGCGCAGCCGAGGGTTACACCGATGCGTGGGCCGTGCCGCTGCCCTGCCCGCTGCGGCTCTATCTGGGCCGCAGCGACGAGAGCGTGCCGGCGGCCGAAGCCGGCGCCTGGCAGCGGTCCGTGACCGGCGACTTCGCCGTCCGGATGCTGGACGGCGGCCATTTCTTCCCCTTCGGTACGGGCAGTTCGCGGACGGTCGCCGCGCTGCTCGACGACACGTTGCACCTTGCCCAGGGAGGCACCCATGACAGCGTCCGGTGAGCCTGAGACCGTACCTTCGATGGTCCGACGGATGGCCGCCCGGCAGCCTGGCCAGGTCGCGATCAGCGCCGAGGACGGGCAGTTGACGTACGCGGACCTCGTCACGCGGGCTGGTGGCCTGGCGGCCGCGCTGCGCGAGCGTGGCCTACGGCGCGGCGACCTGGTGGGCGTCTGTACACCTCGTGGCAGCGACGGAATCGCCGCACTGCTCGCCGTGTGGGCGGCGGGCGCCGCGTATCTGCCGCTGGATCCGGGGTATCCGACACGGCGCCTCGAATTCCTCGCCACCGACAGCGGCTGCACAGCGCTGCTGACCACCAGCGCGCTGGCCCGACGCATCCCGGCGGGCAGAGCGGAGGTCGTCCGCACGGACCTGCTCGACAGTACGGGTTCCGCCGACTGGCCCGCACCGCCAGAGCTCGACGACCTTGCGTACGTCATCTACACCTCGGGCTCCACGGGGACGCCCAAGGGCGTGATGGTGGAGCACAGCCAACTGGCCGGCCTGGTGCGCTGGCACCGCGACAGTTTCGGGATCGGCCCCACGGACCGCTGCTCCCACCTCGCGGCCGCCGGCTTCGACGCGGCCGTCTGGGAGGTGTGGTCGGCACTCGCGGCCGGGGCAAGCCTGCATGTCGCCCCAGACCAGGTGCGGAAGGCCTTCGACGAGACGCTCGACTGGTGCGCGGCCGAGCGCCTCACTGTGGCGTTCATGCCTACCTTGCTGGCGGAGTACGCCATCCGGCACCCGGATCGGGGCCGCCTGCCGTTACGGCTGCTGCTCACCGGCGGCGACCGGCTGCGCACCCGGCCGGTCGACCTTCCCTACACCCTGGTCAACAACTACGGGCCCACAGAATGCACAGTCGTGGCCACGTCGGGCATCGTCGCACCCGCCGGTTCGGACCCGAACGGGGAAACTCTTCCACCCTCCATCGGCAAGCCGATCGCGGGGACGAGCATCCACCTGGTGGGTGAGAACGGCCAGCTCGCCGCCCCTGGGCAGGCCGGCGAGATCTGGATCTCGGGCACCGGTGTCGCCCGCGGCTATCTGGGCAAACCCGAGCTGACGCGGGAGAAGTTCGTCTCGGCGCCCTTCGCCCGCCGTGCCTATCGGACCGGCGACCTGGCCCGCCTCAACCCGGACGGCACCCTCGACTTCCTCGGCCGCATCGACGACCAGGTCAAGATCCGTGGCTATCGGGCCGAGCCGGCGGAGGTTGACGCGGTGCTACGGGTCCTACCCGGCGTACGCGACGGGGTCACGGTGGCCCGGACCGGCCCGGACGGTGAGCTGCGCCTCGTCAGCTATGTCGTCCCCGGGCCGGGGCTGGGCGACGTGCCAGGGCTGCGAGAATCGCTGGCCGCGGCGCTCCCTCCGTACTTGGTGCCGGACACCCTGGTCGCGCTGGACAAGCTGCCGCTGACGCCCCACGGCAAGCTCGACCGGGAGGCGCTGCCGGAGCCCCCGCACGACCACGCTCCGGCAGGCGCGGCGGACGGAGCAGCCGCCGTCGACGAACTGACCGCACTGTTCGCCGTGGTGCTGGGAGGTCTCCCGGTATCCGCCGACACGGACTTCTTCGCGGTCGGCGGGCATTCCCTGCAACTGACCATGCTGCTCGCGCGCATCCGCGACCGGTACGGGGCCGAGCTGAGATACCGCGACTTCTTCACCGCCGCAACGCCCCGCGCGCTCGCCACTCTGCTCTCGGACCGGGTAGCGGACACAGGCGCCGACTCTGCTGTCGCGACCGCGGACACCGGTGGTCCGGCCGAGGGGGAAGGGACCTTGGAGCCGGCTCCGCTCTCGCCGAATCAAGAGCAACTCTGGCTGGCCGGCCAGTTGGCGCCCGGCACGGCCATCCACAACGTCAGCGACGTGTATCGGGTCCAGGGCCGGATCGACCTGGACGCACTGGAGTGGGCACTCGGCGAGGTCGTTGCGCGACACGAGATCCTTCGCACCCGCTTCGCCGTGGTCCACGGCGACCCGGTCCAGATCGTGGAGAAGCAGCTCCGGCCGCACGTGGAGCTGGTCGACGCCGAGGGTCCGGCGGCCGTCGAGGAAGCCGTCTCCGCCTTGGCGTCCCGGCCGTTCGACGTGTCCAGCGCGCCCCTGCTGCGCGTGGCGCTGGTGAACGCCGGGCCCGAGACCCGTCTCGTCTTCGTCCTCCACCATCTCGTCATAGACGCCTGGTCAATGGGCCTGCTCCTCAAAGAGGTCGCCACCCACTACCGCGCCCGGCTGGCTGGATCGCCGGGGCCGGCCGTGGCGGCGCCGGTGCAGTACGGCACGTACGCTCGCCGGCAGCACGAGCGCGCTGGCTCAGCGCAGGTGACCGCACTGCGCGACGAGTACGTCCACGACCTCGCCGGCTACCCGCACGTCCTTCAATTGCCGTTTGATCGCCCTCGTCCTGCCGTGCGCACCTTCGAGGGTGCGGCCTGGTCCTTCCACATACCCGCTGACCTCCTGCACCGTGTGGAACGGCTGGGACGTGAGCATGACGCAACGCTGTTCATGACCCTGCTCGCGGCCTACCACATCGTCCTGAACCGGTGGAGCGGTCAGGAGCGATTCCTGGTCGGCTCGCCGGTCGCCAATCGCACCACGGTGCAGTCCGAAGGCCTTCTCGGCTTTCTCGTGAACACGCTGGTGTTGCGTGCCAACCTCGCTGGCGACCCCCCCTTCGCAGAGCTGCTGCGGCGGGTCAAGGACGACTCTCTGGCCGGGCTGGCACGCCAGGAGGTCTCCTTCGGACAGTTGGTGGAGGAGCTGAAGCCGGAGCGCTCGTCGGTCTCGACCTCGCTGGTTCAGGCGCTGTTCGTGCTGGAGAACGTGCCGGCTGTCGCGCTCGACCTGCCGGGCGCCAAGCTTTTGCGGCAGCCGGAACCGGTGACGTCCTCTCACTTCGACCTGACCGTACGCTTCGTCCCCACAACAACCGGACTGGCCGGCCAGGTGGAGTACGCCACCGAGCTGTTCAACGCGGCCACCGTGGAGCGGTTCGCGGACCAGCTGTGCCGCGTGCTGGAGGAGGCCTGCGATGCCCCCCGGCAGCCTGTGGCCGACTTCGACGTAATCGGTCCCGACGAGCGCGCCGCGCTGGCCGCCTTGGGCACCGGACCGATCCGGCACCACGATCCGACCGTACTGCCCCGGAAGATCCGCACCGTGGCCGAGCGGATTCCGGGCAGCGTTGCCGTGGAGGATGCGGAGGGTAGCTGGACGTACGCCGAACTGTCCGACCATTCCCGCAGGCTGGCCGCCGTCCTGAGCGACCGCGGGGTGACCAGGGGCTCGCTGGTCGGCGTGTGCATGCCGCGCGACCGCCTCATGCTGGCCGGCCTGCTCGCGGTCTGGGAAGCAGGCGGCGCGTACGTGCCGCTGGACCCTGGATATCCGGCGCAGCGGCTGGAGTTCATGATTGCCGACAGCGGAATGACTCATCTGCTGACGGCAGGTGATGCGGCAGGCCACATCAAGACCGGCGACCAGGTGGACGTGATCCACGCGGACCACTGCACCCAGGCAGCCGACGAGGAGTGGCCCGACGTGCGGCTCGACGGCGGCGACCTCGCCTATGTCATCTACACGTCCGGCTCGACCGGCCACCCCAAGGGGGCCATGATCGAGCATTCCTCCCTGGTCAACCAGATGGATGCGTACGCCGCAAGCCACGGCTTCGGTGCCGACGACTGCTTCCTCGCCCTCACGTCCCTGTCCTTCGACCCGGCGGGGCGCGAGCTCATGCTGCCGTTGACCGTGGGAGGGCGGACGGCCATCGCCCCGGAGGCGACAGCGGATCCGGCGGTCCTGCACGAGCTGATCCGCCGCCACGGCGCGACTGTGATCGACGTCACCCCTGCCGCCCTGCGGCTGTATACGACCCACACTTCGGCGCCGCCCCCGACCCTGCGGCAGATCTGGTGCGGTGGCGAGGAGATGCCGCAGTCGCTCGCCGAAGCACTTCTCGCCCTGAACGTCAGGGTGTTCAACGGCTACGGTCCCACGGAGACGACGATTTCGGTCTCGTACGCTGAGATCGCTCCGGGCCAGTCGGTGACCATCGGCCGGCCGATCGCGAACACCCGGATGAGCGTGGTGGACACCTGCGGCCGGCTCGTCCCCCGGGGCACCCCAGGAGAGCTGTTGATCTTCGGAGCAGCCGTGGGCCGTGGCTACCTCAACCGCCCCGAACTGACCGAAGCACGATTCATGACGGCGCCCGACGGATCGCGCGGCTATCGCACAGGCGATCTGGTGCGCTGGACGAACGACGGCCGCCTGCAATTCCTCGGCCGTATGGACGGCCAGGTCAAGATCCGCGGGACCCGGATAGAGCTGGACGAGGTCGATCACGCGATCCGCGCCTACCCGCAGGTGGCAGACGCCTTGACGATGGCGGATGCCGACCCGGCAGGTGGCAGGCGGCTGGTGACCTACGTCATTCCGAGACCTGGAGCATCTATCAGCCCTGCGGCCCTGCGGACGACGCTTACGGAGACGCTGCCCGTTCAGATGCTGCCGTCCGTCTGGATGATCATGGACGGCGTGGAGGCGTTCCCGTTGACGCCCAACGGCAAGATTGATCGCAGCGCACTGCCACGCCCGGCAGCAGCCGACGGCAGTGAGGGCGGCGAGCCCGCGACGCCTGCCGAGAAGGCCCTGGCCGCTATCTGGAGCGAGGTTCTGGGCCATTCCGACGTAAGCCGGGACGCGGAGTTCTTCGCTGTCGGCGGGCATTCACTGGCGGCGTTGCGGGTTGTCACCCGGATCCGGGAACGTCTCAACGCGGGCATCTCCTTGACGGACTTGTTCGCGCTCCCCCGCCTCCGTGATCTAGCGGCCCGCATCGACACGCTCCAGCAGTCCCCGGAAGCCGGCACTGTCGAGGCCATCGGCCGCATCGACCGCTCCCAGCACCGAGCAACAGGGACGATTCGCCGCTGACGAGCGCATGCTTGGTAGCAACGCACCGACAGGCTGGCGGACACCCGCCGGCCTCGTCGGCTGCCAAATGGCACCAGCCGTTCGCGGTCCAGAGATGTGAGCTCCGGCGATAAATGGCCGGGGAGACCCAGAGCTATCTGGCCGAGGATGGTTCCGGATCGGGTCAAACGAGATGTGGTACCGCTCCGCAAGCCGCCGCACGGGGGCAGGACAGCGGGATGCCCGGCTCCCGCCTGAGAGCCGGGCACGTGTGATGGCGGGATCAGCAGCTACTGGTGGTGTCGCCCGCGTCGGTGGTGCAGGTGTCGGTGCCCAGGCCGCCGTTGGCGGTTCGCCGCCTTGGCCGTCTTGGACATTGATGTCGTCGTTGCCGACGTTGCCACTCATGATGTCGGTGCCGGAGGTGTCTTCCAGGGTGTCGTTGCCGGGGCCGCCGCCCTCTCTGTCAGACTGCTGTGATACATGGGACAGATGAATTCTTTTGATGTGAAGCAGGGCGAGACAGGACGATCGAGACAGTGACGATGACCCTCGCCGACCAGAGCGCCATGACGGGGCAGGATAGTCAGGTGACCGATGAGCAGCCGGCCCGGCCCAAACGACGGACGTTCACCAAGGCCTACAAGGCGCGGATCCTGGCCGCTTTCGACGCGCTGCCCGAAGGCAGCACGAGCGGGGCGCCCTGCTCCGCAAGGAACGGCTGTATCACTCCCATATCGTGCACTGGAGAAAGCAGGCCGAGCACGGAACACTCCCGGCCACGTCCGGCCGGCCGGACAAGAGCGCCGAGTCGGGGGAACTGGCCCGGCTGCGTGCCGAGAATAAGAAACTTAAGGCCGACACCGCGAAACTCGAGTCCCGTAACGAGAAACTGGCCGGCGACCTGGGCAGGACCAAAACCGCGCTGGATATAGCGGGAAAAGCATTCGCGCTGCTTCAGACACCTCAAGCAGCGCGGACTCCGACACGAGGTGAACCGGGTCCTGGACGAGTATTTCCCGGCCCTGGAGAAGTCGGTCGGCACGGTGCGGGCATGCGCGTTGTTCGGGAAGTCCCGGGCCACGGTGCACCGCCATCGCAACCCGCGCCCGCCCGTGCAGGGGCCGCGCCGCCCGTTCCACCACCCGGCCGAACTGCCCGACGCCGAGCGCGAGCAGGTGCTGGCGGTGCTCGACTCTGCCCGCTTCGCCGACAAGTCGCCCGGCCAGGTGTGGGCGATCCTGCTGGACGAGGGTGTCTACCTGTGCTCGCAGGCCACCATGTACCGCCTGCTGCGCGAACGCGGGCAAAGCGGCGAGCGGCGTGCCCAGGCCGTATGCCCGCCGACCAGCAAACCCGAACTGGAGGCCGACCGCCCCAACCTCGTGTGGTCGTGGGAAATCACCAAATTGAAAGGCCCGGTGCGAGGCGTCTACTATCTGTTGTACGTCATCATCGACATCTTCTCCCGCAAAGTCATTCATTGGGAGACCTGGCCCACCGAGAACGGCACGCTGGCCAAAGATTTCATCCAGAACGCCATCGCCGCCAACGACGCCGTCGCGCCTCGCTCCATCCACGCCGATCGTGGCACGTCGATGACCTCTGACACCGTCACCGGCCTGCTCGCACTGCTCGGCATCGATCAATCGCATTCCCGGCCGCACGTGTCCAACGACAACCCGTACTCGGAAGCGCAGTTCAACACACTCAAATATTACCCGGCATTTCCCGGACGGTTCGGGTCCATCGAAGATGCCAACGTCTTCTGCGGCCAGTTCTTCCGCTATTACAATCACGAGCATCGTCATTCCGGGATCGCGATGCACACGCCCGCCTCAGTGCACGACGGCACCGCCGTGCACGTTCAGGCCCGCCGGATCGCCACGCTCCACGCGGCCTTCCAGGCGCATCCAGAACGGTTCCGCGGCCGGCGACCCTTGGGTCCTGAGGAAGACCGCTGTATCCGGTGCTGGATGACGACGCGGCCCGGCTCAGTCCCTTTATCAGACGGCACATCAACGTGCACGGCCGCTACTCCTTTCAACGTCCGCAGCTGGGCGGCGGGCGGCGGGCCTTGCGTGATCCTGACGCCGACGACGCCTACGACGAGGATTGATGGGGGATGCCCCGGCCCTGGCGACCTTCCTCCTCGATTCCCCGGTGGTCTGGAGGCCGGTCCGCGAGGTGGTGTCCGCGAAGGCCCGAGGCTGTCTTCGACCATGCCGCGCGCCGCTTCGATGGCGGTCAGCAGTTCAGGGCACCGTGAAGTCGTCGGCGGAGACCGAACGGCAGATGCTCCAGCCGACCCTGACCCTCGATCAGGAGAGGGCCATGCCCGCGCCACAGGCAGCCGTGATGGCTCGCTGCAGCAGGGCGTCGGCGGCGGGGCCCGGCCCAGGAAGCCGTCGATGCGGCACACCCGTTCGGGGATCTGCCACATAGCAAGACGCGCCCCGCCCTCTCAGCAGCACGCGTCTTCTCGCACTTCCAGGAGCGGCAGGCCCGCCGCGTACCGCCGGAAGAAACCGGCGGTCGGAGTGTCCGCGGTCGCGACGGCGTCCGGGGTTCCCTCCGCGATCACCGCGCCCCCGTCCGGACCGGCCCCCGGCCCCAGGTCAATCACCCAGTCCGCGGACGCGGCGACGGGGATGTCATGTTCGGCCACGACGACGGTGTTGCCCGAGTCGAGCAACACATCGAGCGCATCCACCACACGCTGGATGTCAGACGGGTGCAGACCCGAAACGGGTTCGTCGAGAACGACAAGGCCGGCCTTGCGGCCCGCGGCACCGCGCTGGATCGCGGACGCCAGCTTCAGCCGTTGCGCCTCGCCGCCGGACAATTCTGTGGCGCTCTGGCCGAGCTGGAGATAGCCAAGCCCGACCTGGTTCAAGGCTCCCAGGATTTCCGCGAGTTGCCGGGGCTCGGCGAACCGCTCCACAGCCTCGGCGACGGTCAGCTCCAGCACCTGATCGATAGCCAGCTCCTGATGCCTGATCTCCAAAGCCTCCGGCTTGTAGCGCCGACCCTCGCACGCGTCGCAGACCACCCACACATCCGGGAGGAAGTGCATGTCGACCAGCTTGCGGCCATAACCGGTGCAGGTTTCGCATCGGCCACCACCCGCGGTGTTGAAGCTGAACCAGGAGGCATTGACCCCGCGCCCGCGCGCCATGTCGGTTTCGGCGAACAGCTTGCGGACAATGTCGAACGCCTTGCTGTAGGTGGCCGGGTTGGACCGCGGCGTGCGCCCGAGCGGTTCCTGATCGACGACGGCGACCCAATCGAACCCCTCCAGGCCAGTCACCTGTCGCACCGTGTCGGTCATCGTCCCGTTCAGGGCGGCCTCCACGCTCGCCGCGAGCGCGCCGAGCAGACTGCTCTTGCCGCTGCCGCTCACCCCGGTCAGGCACGTGAGCCGGCCAGCGGGAAATCGCACCAGGTTCGCGGTCACATTGTGCGCACGCAAGTCATGCAGCTCCACCCAGCCGGTGTCCTCCCTGGCCGGACGGCGGGTCCGGCGTAGCCGTGGCCCCTCGCCGGCCAGGTAGCGGCCGGTCAATGACGTCGGGTGGGCGGCCGCGTTGGCGGGAGGCCCCGACACCAGGACCTCACCGCCGAGGCGGCCCGCGCCGGGCCCCATGTCGATCACCCAGTCGGCCCGGGCGATCAGTTCAGGGTCGTGCTCGACCAGGAGTACCGTGTTGCCGGCCTTGCGTAGCTCCAGGGCGATGTCGAGCAGGTGTGCCTTGTCCGCCGGATGCAGCCCGGTGCCGGGCTCGTCCAGGACGAAGACGATGCCGCTCAGCTCGGTGCTGAGCTGCGCGGCGAGCCGGGTTCGCTGTAATTCACCCCCGGACAGCGTCGCCGCGCTCCGGGACAGCTGGAGATGGGCGAGGCCGAGCCGGTCAAGGATCGCGAGCCTGCGGCCCAGGTCTTGCAGCAGCGGCTCGCCCACCTCGCGCTGCCGGGCTCCCAGGTCGCCGGCCACCCGCTCCGCCCAGCTGCGTACCTTTTGTACGTCCACCTCGAGCAGGTCGGGGAAGGTCAGCCCGCCGAGCCGCACCGACCGGGCCATCTGGTCGTACCCGCTGCCGCCGCAGGTGCCGCACGGCTGCTTGCGCATGTACGGCAGGTAGCGCTGCTTGGCGCTGGAGGTCTGGGCGTTCACGAACACCCGCTCCACCTCGGCGAGCGCGCCCCGCAGCGGCTGGCTGGAGGTGTAGGTCACCTGGGCCGTCTCGTTTTTGTTCGTCATGTTGACGGTCGCCTCGATCTTCTCCTCACCTGTGCCGTACAGCACACAGTGACGGAACTCCTCCGGCAGTGACTGCCATGGCCGGCCGAGGTCCACGCCGCGTTTCTCGGCGAGCGCCGGCACGAACGCATGCTCCCCCGACCGCCATTTCGCGTACCAGGGCGAGGCCCCCTCGAAGAGCGGAAGCTCCGGGTGGGTGATGACCAGGTCCTCCTGCGCCTGCCATCGCCCGCCCACGCCGTGGCAGTCCGCACAGCTCCCTTCCGGCGTGTTGCGGTCGAAGTGAGCGGTCGTCAGATGCCCGTGCCCGCTCTCCGCCGCCGGGTCCGCGCCGATTCCCGGAAGGCGCGAGTACAGCAGCCCCAGGTGCCCATCGATACCGGTGATCGTCGCGACCGTGGAGCGGGGGTTGCGGTTCAGGCGGCGCTGGTCGACCGCGAGCGTCGCGCCGAGTCCCAGGATGCGGTCGACCTTCGGCCGGTTGCGCTGGGTGATGTACTGCCGCACGAACGGCGAAAGCCCCTCCAGATACCGCAACTGCGCCTCATTGTGCAGGGTATCGATGGCCAGCGAGGTTTTGCCGCTACCGCTCACTCCGGTGAAGGCGACAAGCTGCCCTTTGGGGATGCTCACCGACACGTCCCGCAGATTGTTGGTACGGGCCCCCACCACCTCGATGGTCTCGCACTCGATACCCGCGACGTCCTGTACGAACGCAGTCAACCTTCGTCCATCCTCTCGCAACACAGAACATGGGCAGGCAGACACCCACCCATGCCGAACAAACCGATCACGCCACCACGCGGCCGCTCGTCACGATGGCGAGCGGCCGCTTCACCAGACGCCTCAGCACGTGGCCGGTTTCGAGGCGGCCCGTGCTGCAGATCAGGACCGCAGCACCGAAGTGAGCTTGTCGACGCCGGGGGCGTAGGCGGTCATCCAGTGCGGATGCAGCCGGTAGTAGACCACGTCGTTGCCCCAGTCGGAGAAGTCGCCGTAGAAATCCTTGAGGTAGGCGAGCAGGTCCGGCCAGTCCTCGGCCGGTTCGCTGTCCTCAGGGTTGAGGATCTCCACCGTGCCGTGGGTGAACACGCCCAGGTCCTCACCACGCATGTGCGCGGCGCTGACGGCGGGGCGGGCGGCCAGGTGGCGGGCCTTGGCGGCGCCGGGCGCCGTGCCGAAGTGCCACTTGCCGTGCAGGAAGTGCCCGTCCACGCCGCTGATCCGCGGCTCGCCCTTCGCCGTCACGGTGGCCAGGGCGAGGGTGCACATTCCGGTCAGGATCCGGGTGAGTTGCTCCGAGGTCAGGGTGTTCTCGGTATTGATGATCGAGCGGAGGTGCAAGGTAGAGCGGGAAAGGGAGGCTTCGAGGAGAGCCTGAAGTTCCTTGAGCTCCTCGAGGGTTTCGCGCATTGAGGTCCTTGTCTATCCGTGGGGCCCCGGTCCACGCGCCATCGGCGCTGACCGGTGAACCGATGATCGCTCTAAAACCCGACGTCTTGTGTCATGTTTTTCGGCCGTCCTGCGAAAACCGCCGGGGCGCCCGGCCGGCGTCCTTCCTTTGGACTTGTCCCAGCCGCCGCCTGGAGTGGCGAGCGGTCACGTCGTCTCGATGACGACCCCCAGTCTTGTGGCTGGAGTTCTGGCCGTTCGTGGGTGTTCCGTTTGGGAGTCCCCCATCGGAACACCGGCGGCCCGGGTGGCCGTCTGTCCGCTGCGCTCGACACCGCTACCGACAGGGTGATCGGCGAACTGTCGGCCCGTCGCCGCGCCGTCGACTTCCGCGACTTCCTGGACGAGATCGACCGCCAGGTCGAGCCGGGCCTGGGCGGTCCATCTCATCTGCGACAACCTTCCCCGCATAAGGCGCTGGTGGTGCATGCCTGGCGGCTGGCCCCACCCGCGTTTCGTGCTGTACTTCACCCCGATCTACTCCTCCTGGATCAGCCAGGTCGAACGCGGGTTCGCCGAGCTGGAGCGACGCAGAACTACAGTCTGGAGCGAGGCAACTTCTGCTCCTTGGATGCTCTCAAGACCGCTGTGGAGGACTAGATCAAGACCTGGAACGACAACGCCAGGCCGTTCAGGTGGACCAAAACCGCGGATCAGATCATCGACCGCATCTGCCGCTACTGCGACCGCATCTCCAGACCGGCTCACTTGGCGAAGGCGGCCAGGGCGATGCGAAGGGTTCGCCCACACCCTGACGGCGCGGGCTGGTGAGGTGTTTCACAAGCGAACACCTATGAAACACCGGCTCCGGCCGGGGGCTCCAAGGCGAACGTTGTTTCATGAGTCGGTGCAAACGGGTAGCTGCGTGAAACACTCCTATGAAACGATCTCTGGGTGCACGACGACGACTTCCTCCGCGTGGAGGCCCACGCCTGCCCGATGACCTCCTGCGCCGCCCCCGCCGGCTCGCCCTGCCGCACCGGCAAGGGGAAGGTCGCCGTCCAGTACCACACCGCCCGCTTCCGGCTCGTGCCCGCATTCGCCAAGGCGCTCAACGTCCCCACCCCGGCCCTCCGCAAGCCCGGCACCCTGTGGATCGAGCTGCCCCGCCCGGTCGCGGCCGATGCCGAGCCGGCCGGGCACGCGCGGATCGGCTACGCCCGCGCCTCCACCGTCCGCCAGTCCCTCGACACCCAGCTCGACGCGCTCAAGGCCGCCGGCATCACCCGCGTCTTCGCCGAGAAGATCTCCACCCGCGCCACCAGCCGCCCTGAGCTCGACAAGGCCGTCACCCTGGCCCGGGAATTGCGCGCGGCCGGGGTGGCGGTCACGCTCGTGGTGCACGAGCACAAGCAGCTCGGACGCGGCCTGGACCTGGCCGCCCTGGCCGAGCAACTGAAGGCGGCGGGCATCGGCCTGGAGTTCCTCACCGGCGAACTCCAGGGCTCCCACGACCCCTCGGGCGTGGTGTTCACCGTGCTGGCCGCCCTATCCGGGATGGAACGCGAGTACATCCGCGACCGCACCCTGGAAGGCCACGAATCCGCCCGCGCCCGCGGCAAGGCCATCGGCGGCGCCGCCGTCACCGACGAGAACATGCTGTCCATGGCCCTGCACCTGCGCGCCCAGAACCTCAGCCTGCGCGACATCGCCGCCCGGCTCGTCATCACCAGCGGCGCCAAGAAGGGCCGCCACCCCTCGGCCGCGACCGTCCTGCGCATGCTGCGCGACCACGACCAGCAGACCGCAAGCTGACCCGGCCCCGCCCGTCAACGCCCCCGGAACGGCTGAACGCGGAAGCTATGCCAGGCGGATCGCCTCCGCCGCGCGGCGGCAGACCGAGTACACACCGCGTTCGCGCCCGCGTCCATCCCCTCCACCAGCCGGTCATCGATCACCACGATGTCGCCCAGATCAGCTCCGCCCGGCCCGGCTCTGCAGAATCAGCACCAATCGTTGCGAATTTTGTGAGATGCCCTGAAGACCGCCAGGGCAGGCAGATAGGGTGAGAGCGCGCGATGAAGACGGTCCCCGTAGCAGGGCGAACAGCGAGGCCCTCGACCTGGAGCCCGTGCTCGATGACGCCCGTTCCGCAGCTCAACTTGCCCGCCTCCTTCACGTGGATCGCAGCGCGATCAGCAGGGCGTTGTCCACGGCACGGCAGCGGGGCGAGCCATGGCCGCCCCTACACCGCCGACCCGGTGACGGGGCGCCCCACCTTCAACACCAGCGCCTTCCTCGACTGGTGGGCGGGGCGGCGCGGCCCGGGGCGGCCTCCGAAGAGATCCATGTGACGTCCTCCTGCAAACAAGAGCGCCCTGAGTTTTCCGCACCAACTGCGCGGATCGCACCGGGAGGCGGGCGAGGTGGGGCGCCCGGGCCCCCTGACCTTCAACCGGCGGAGTGCTGGCGTCCTTGCCAGCGCAGCGTCGCGGCGTACGCGAGTCCCGCGCCGATGAGGACGGCCAGCAGCAGCCCTTCGCCGATGGTGTGGATGAGGTAGCGGGTCAGGTTGCTGTCGATGATCCAGCGAGCGTCGATGGCGGAGTAGACCAACTGGGCGATGCCGACGGCCGCCACCCACCGCAATCGCGACGTTGCCGCCGCGGTGAAGTAGGCGACCGAGGCCGGCCAGATCCACCCGGCGGGCGACCAGCTGGCAAGGTGGTAGACGAAGATCGCGGCGACCGACAACAGCAGCACGAACATGGGCCAGCGCCGCCGGAAAAGCACGAGCGCGGCGAGGACCAGAGCGAGCTGGATCGCACCGTCCAGGGTGACTGCACGAACGTGGCGAGAGCGGCGGCGACGAACACCACCACGGTGATCGCGGCCAGCGCGAGATCGACGAGCTTGTCGAAGTGACGTACGTAAATCGGTGCGCGTACCGGCAACGATTCGCTCATGACCACCTCCGGGGGGTTTCGATGGCGAGCGCCACGCTATGCCCCGATAGTTGCAGCAGTCCTGCCCCTTTGCCGCCACATGGGGAGGGCGCGGGGCAACGTTTGACATACGAATCGGGACCCAGGAACGGCCACAGGCAGTGAATGAGCTTGCTCAACGTGCACCCGCCGCACCTTCACTGCATCGAGACCCGGCAACCGTCTCTGCGATGGAACGGAATCCGGCGTCAACCACGTTCGGGAGACCGTAGCGGCAGGGGGTCACTGACCTGGGAGAACCCTGTTAACGCCGGATTGCGTTCCAAATCTCTCTGACCCCCAAATCCAACAGATATGCCTCTGGCCTGCATAGAGAGGTAGGGCCCAGGTCTGGCCCACCGGCCGGAGACCTCTGCATAAGCACAGGTGAGCGGCATATCCGTTGGATCCTGCGCCATCACTACCGGGATCCCTTGATGCGAGTGCGACCGGCCTTCGTGCAGGGGTCTGTGCGGCATGCCAGAACCGGAAGGGCGACCAGCAGGGAACCCGCAGTTATCCGAGGCGCCGTAGCGCTGTCTCGATAGCGACCTCGACCCGGGAAGTCATGCCGGGCACATCGACGGGACGGCGCCCAGCGACCTGACTACGGATCCACTTCGGCCCGCTATCGTCATAGTGCAGCAGGGCATACAGGTCCCACCACGAATCGAGAGTCACCCCGGCGATCGACTCATAGAGCGACCGAAGCTGCTCCGACCACTCGGGCGAGTAGAGCGCCGCCAAGTATCGCCGACAGTGCCCGACGTCAATCGCGCGCGCCCCCCGATGGATGGAGTTCCAGTCGGTCAGCCCAGTAATCCTCCCGCGCGACCACAGCATGTTGACAGGCAGGAGATCGCAGTGCAGAAAGACGGCAGTGTCCTTTGGCGGCGCCGCCGCCATGACACCAAACGCCGCCTTCCACACAGCCGGCTTCTGCGCGTCGACCGGCACCTGAAACCCGTCTAGAGGGGCGATCCAAGAATCCGTCCAAGGTCTGAACATCTTCGCGGGGAGATCGAGGGAATGCAGCAATACAGCAATCTTCGCGATCCTCGTCATCCACGACCGAGGTTCCGCTGGATTGAGGTGAACATGCCCCTGCAACCGTGTCATCAGCAACGATGGCGCGCCCCCCGTCGAAGCACCAGCAACATCAGTAGCCAGGATGCTTGGAACCGGGAGCCCGCTTCCCGCCACCACACCAAGGTTGGCGATCTCCTTCTCCAAGCTCCCCTGCAGGCCAAGCCCGCCCGGGTACTGCCGCAGTACGACGAACGTTCGCATTCCACATCGCTCGACAGTCAGCTGATTCACGGCGGAGCAGACGCCACCGGTCAATCGGCGATAGCCAACGATGCGACTGCCCCGACCCATTGACGCCGCAACCCAGGCGAGAGTCTCCGCGGAGGGCCGACGCTGCCTGAACCCGCCATCCCTCCAGTCGCCGTCGGTCATGAGCGCGAGCCTATTCGTCAGGGGCCTGCGGCAATAGGGGTTTTCTAGCCCGCCAGAGGCAGTGACCCGGCTGCTGGATGGCCGTCACCATCTGGAACGGTTCGCGATGGAGCAGGCGGGTGAGGTGGACTACCTGATCACCGCGCCGTCGCTTCGTGAGGTGGCGGCCAACATCCGCCGGGAAGGGCTCCCGGTAGTGATGGCGCAGGATCCAACGGATATGCCGCTCACCTGTGCTTATGCAGAGGTCTCCGGCCGGTGGGCCAGACCTGGGCCCTACCTCTCTATGCAGGCCAGAGGCATATCTGTTGGATTTTCGGCCGAAGCTACGGGGACCCCTCAGAGGAGGACCCTTCGTGAAAGCGGGAATGAGTGCGCACCGGAGATCTCCAACACAGGCGACAGAACACCAAGATCTAACCGAAGTTGGTACTGACGGCGGCGCACGCCTGTGCCGTCTCGTCGTGGGCTGGGCGGTCAGCAGGACCACAATGCCGTCGTCGTCTTGGGCGGACACGGCCGGCTCGGTATGCACTGGCCGGAGCCGACGCAGAGGCCGGTGTCTGCTTTGATGCGCATCATGTCCCTGCTCACCAGGTGACCGGGAGTTCGTGGACGCCGTAGATGACGGCGTCGTTCTTGAACGGCAGGTCCTCGGCCGGTGCGGCGAGCCGCAGGGTGGGGATGCGGCGGAACAGTGTATCGAAGACGATCTGCAGTTCCATCCTGGCGAGGTTCTGGCCGAGGCACTGGTGCGGGCCGAAGCCGAAGGCGAGGTGGTGGCGGGCCCCGCGCTCGACGTCCAGTTCGGCCGGATTCTTGAACGCCGCCGGGTCCCAGTTGGCCGACAAGGTCGAGACGATGACGCCCTCGCCGGCCTTGATGCTGGCCCCGCCGACCTCCACGTCTTCGGTGGCCAGTCGGGAGGAGACCGTGTCGGCGATGGTGAAGTAGCGCAGGAGGACGTTCTTCCGGGACTGCCAGGAGTGGGAATGGCTGCCCCGCCGGTTCGACCCGCAACGAGCCCTGGCCACCCCACGCAGCATCGCCGCGCTGCTCGGCCCCAACCCGCGCGTGATCGCCGACGACATCTGGGGCAAGCTCCTTTGGGCCGGCCTCAACCTCACCGCCGACGACCTGCCCGTCACCCAGGCCGGCCTCTTCTACCCTCTCGAGCTGGTCCGCGCGGTGACACTGACCTGGCTGTTCAGCGGCCAGCGCAGCGATGAGATCGCCCGCCTGCGGGTGGGTTGCATCCGCTGGCAGCACGACGGGCAGACCATTCGTGGTGACGCCACCGATGTGCTCGCCCAAGACACGGTCTGTCTGCTCGACGTGCCCACCCATAAGACCGGGACCGCGTTCACCAAACCGATCGATTCGCTCATGTGAGCTGCCCCGGGTTGGTTGGAGGCTCCCAAGACTGGAAGGCTGGGAGTCGTGCCCGCACCGAGGAAGTACCCCCAAGAGCTGCGCGATCGCGCCGTCAAGATGGTGTTCGACCTGCGTGAGGAGACCGGGGCAAGACCGGGGCGATTGCCCGGGTGGCCGACCGGCTCGGTGTGCATCGCGAGGCGCTGCGCTCATGGGTACGGCAGGCGGAAGTAGATCCTGGACATACGTGCTGTGCGGTGTCCCAAGAACCCACGAAGTGCCGATACCGATTGACAAGTCGGCACTTTGGCGGTGGGTTCTGCGTGAGTCGCCCACGCCGAAAAGGGGGCGCGACGCTATGGGCTTGACGCGGAGCTGCGCCTGTTCAGCGTCTGGTCGAGCCAGCCAACCATGTGCCGGTGGACAGCGGCGCTGGGACCCGCCTCACGGACCAGCCGCTCTCCCCGCATCAACCGATCGGTTGATGCCGGAATCTACCATCCCGCTCTCCGGCCGGATGATCCGCCACCCCCCGCCCCGCGGGATTCTCAAGGCATGCCAACACACCAGGAGCCCGCCCTCCGCACCACCGGACTCCGCAAAGCCTTCGGCGACCACGTGGCCGTCGACGACATCCACCTCACCGTCCCCGCCGGATCCTTCTACGGCCTGGTCGGCCCCAACGGCGCCGGCAAGACCACCACCCTGGCCATGGCCGTCGGCCTGCTTCACCCCGACGCCGGCAGCGCCGAGCTCTTCGGCGTCGACGTCTGGCGCGACACCGTCCAGGCCAAGGCACTGATCGGCGTCCTGCCCGACGGTAACGCCTTGCCGGAACGGCTTACCGGCCGCGAGGTCCTCACCTACCTCGGCCTGCTGCGCGGCCTGCCGCCCGCCGTCGTCGCCGAGCGCACCGACGAACTCCTCCAGATCCTCGAACTCGACTCCGCCGAGCGGACCCTGGTCATCGAATACTCCACGGGCATGCGCAAGAAGATCGGCCTGGCCGTCGCCCTCCTGCACGCGCCCCGCCTGCTCGTCCTGGACGAGCCCTTCGAGGCAGTCGACCCCGTCTCCGCAGCCACGATCAGGACCATCCTGCGCAGGTTCGCCGCCAACGGCGGCTCCGTGATCATCTCCAGCCACGTCATGGCCCTCGTCGAGCAGCTCTGTGACCATGTGGGTGTCATCTCCGACGGCCGCGTCGTAGCCGCCGGACCGCTGGCCGATGTACGTGGCGCCGGAACCCTGGACGACGCCTTCGTCGAACTCGTCGGCGCCCGCACCGGAGGAACGGAGGGGCTGGCATGGCTCACCTCCTGACCACCGGCCCGCCCGCCCTGGCACAGCACATGATCCGCATGCGGCTGGCACTCATGCGCAACTCCCTGCGCGGCGACAACGCCTCCAACCTCTACGTCGGCGTCTCGGCCGGACTGATCCTGGCCTTCGCAACGATCGCCGTCGCCGTCCTGTGGCCCGCCTACCTACCCCTCACCCTGGCCGTCTGGCTCTCCGGCTGGATCTTCGGCCCCATCTTCATCGGAGGCGGGAGCGAAGCCCTCCGCCCCGAATACTTCTCCATGCTCCCGGCCACGCCAGGGCGGATCGCGGCGGCACTGCTCGCCGGAGCTTTCGCGGGTCCCGCACCTGCGGTCAATCTCATCGCCCTACTGTCCCTGCCCGTGTACGGCTGGCGCTTCGGCCCGGCCGGAGTGCTCTTCGGCCTGGCAGCAGCCCTCACCACGCTCATCACCATGGTGATGATCTCCCGCGTCATCGTGGCGCTCATCGGGCTGTTCGTCAGATCCCGCACCACCGCGGCCGCCGTCGGCATCGTGACCGGCACCGCCATCGCCCTGTGCAGCAACGGCTGGGCACCCGTCGCAGCTCTGGGCGGCACCGACACCGCCGCCTGGTCCCAGGTCCTCGTCCGCGTCCTTCCCTCCGGATGGGGCGTGGCCGCCATCGAAGCCCCCTGGCCCCTCGCCCTCGCCATCCTCGTCGCCAACGCCGGTGTGATCGCCCTCCTCCTGGTCGTCTGGGCCAGTCTGCTGTCGCGGCGCGTCGTCTCCGCCGCACGTGGCGGTGTGCCGCCCCGCCGCGGCGCGCCCCGCCCCTTCTCCAGCACCAGCGGCGCCCGCATCACCGCCGCCAAGGAACTGCGCGCGTGGTGGCGCGACCTGGTCCGCATCCAGCTCCTGGCCACCGCCTTCTCCTACGCCATCGTCAGCCCCCTCCTGCTCCTGACCCTCGACGCTTGGATCATGTTTCCCTTCGCGGGACTCATCGCGATCGTGATGGCCGCCGCGTCCTCGGTCAACCTCTACGGCGCCGACGGGACCGCCCTGTGGCTCACCCTCATGACCCCCGGTGCGGAACGCGCCGACGTCCGCGGACGCCAACTGGCCTGGCTCCTCATCGTCGGCCCAGCCGCAGTGCTCCTCTCCCTGGCCGGCACCCTCGTCAGCGGCCTGGCCTGGGCCTGGCCGTGGGTGCTCGGCCTGCTCCCCGCCCTGCTCGGTGGTGGCGCCGGGGTCATCGTCCTGCTCGCCGTCACCTCGCTGGTCCCCGGCACCGACCCCCACAAGCGCGGCGGCAACCCGCTCAGCACCGGTGCCGACGAAACCGCCGAAACCAGCCTCGCCTGGCTCGTGCTCCTCGCGGTCCCCGCCACCGCCCTGCCCGCCGCCGGCGCCATCCTCCTTCACCCCTGGGCCGGCATCGCCACCGGTGTGCTGACTGGCGCCCTCAGTGCCTGGGGACTCGGCAGGATCGCCTACCGCAGACTCGAAAGCCACGGGATCGATCTGCTCAACCTCATGAAGTACGGCCCGTCACCCCAGGCCGACAAGCCCACCACCGCGGACCTGCCCATCCAGCACCGCATCGGTGTCACGGTCAGCTACTCCATTGCCTGGCTTCCTCTGTTCCCCCAGGGACTCGTGCCCATGGTCATGAAGATCGTCGGCATCGAGGACCGCGGATGGTTCCTCGCCCTTCATCTCCCGCCGGTCTGGCAATGGCCCACCATCATCTTCATGATCGCCCTAGGGCTGCTCATGTACGGCTACGCCATCCTGATCCCCATGCGCCTAAGCTCGTCCTCATCGGCCGCCACCAGGTGAAAGGCATCCGTACCCGAGAGGAGGGCACGCCCCCGGATGAACGAACCCTTCCCGCTCTCCACCTGGGAACGACGCTTCGAGCGCGTCGTCGAGATCGTTCCCTACATCACCCTCGGCGCATCCCTCGCCATCAGCCTGGCCTCACCCGACCAGCCCGAAGGCGGAATCCCCCGCACCCTCGCGCTGACCGCCTTGGCCCTCGCCTGGATTGTCGGCACCCACACGCTCGTCCCGGCCGCCTTGCGCCGACGGAGGGTCGCCGTCACCGTTCACTTCGCCGGGGTCCTGGCCACCGCCGCGCTGCTGACCTTCCACGACCCCATCTTCATCATCTACTGCATCTCCGGCTTCTTCCTCGCCGCCAACTTCGCTCCCTCCAAATGGACCTTCGCCGCCGTCGCCGCCACCTCCTTCGTCTTGTACGGTTCGACGCTCGACTGGACCCAGGCCACCATCCAGCTCATCGCCTTCTACCTGGCGATCATCGCCGTGCAGACCGTCGCCATCGGCGGCGGTTCCATCGCAGGCATCAAGATCGAGGACCGGCAGCGCAAATACCGGAAGGCGGTCAGCGACCTTCAGACCGCCATGGAAGAGAACGCCGACCTCCACGCCCAGCTCCTCACCCAAGCCCACCAGGCCGGCATCCTCGACGAACGCCAGCGCATGGCCCGCGAAATCCACGACACCCTCGCCCAAGGCCTCACCGGCATCATCACCCAGCTACGCGCCGCCCAACGCGTCGAGGACTCCGACACCCACCTCGCAATCGCGCTCACCCTCGCCCAGGACAGCCTCACCGAAGCCCGCCGCTCCGTCGCCGCGATTCAGCCCCACCAGCTCGAAGACGCCCACCTCCCCGAAGCCATGACCACCCTGGCCCGCAACTGGACCCAGACCACCGGCGTCGACCTCCACGTCGAAGTGACCGGCGACCGCGTCCCCCTCAGCCCCGCCATCGAGGTCACCCTCTTCCGCGTCGCCCAGGAGGCCCTCGCCAACGTCGCCAAACACGCGGGCGCCACCCGCGCCGGCCTCACCCTCTCCTACACCGGGACCGTGGTCCTCCTCGACATCCGCGACGACGGCACCGGCATCCACAACCCCAACGGCAACGGATTCGGCCTCAGCAGCATGAGACAACGCCTACGCGGCGTCGGCGGCTCCCTCGAAATCGAGAGCACGCCCGGCGAGGGCACCGCCGTCAGCGCCACCGTCCCCGCGCTCCAGGGAAAACCCCGATGATCCGCCTCCTCATCGTCGACGACCATCCCATCGTCCGCGACGGCCTGCGCGCCGCCTTCGACGCCGAACCCGACATCCACGTAGCCGGCGAAGCCGCCAACGGCCGCGAAGGCATCGAGCGCGCCGCAGCCCTCAAGGTCGACATCGTCCTCATGGACCTGCGCATGCCCGAAATGGACGGCGTCACCGCCATCACCGCCCTGCGCCACTCCCACCCCAACATCAAGACCCTCGTCCTGACCACCTTCGACGGGGACTCCGACGTCCTGCCCGCCATCGAAGCCGGCGCCACCGGCTACCTCCTCAAAGACGCCCCCACCGACGAACTTCTGCGCGCCGTCCGCGCCGCAGCCGCTGGCGAGCCGGTCCTGTCACCCTCCGTCGCCGGCCGTCTGATGGGCCAGGTACGCAGACCGGTCAAGGCTGCCCTTACCGACCGCGAACTCCAAGTCCTCGCCCTCGTCGCCGATGGCGCCTCCAATCGCCAGGCGGCCGCCAAACTCTTCATCAGCGAGGCCAGCATCAAGACCCACCTGCTGCACATCTACGACAAACTCGGCGTCCGCGACCGCGCTGCGGCCGTAGGCGAGGGATATCGACGAGGTTTGCTCAGGTAGTCGACCAACAGCCCGCCCTTTACAGAGCCAACCTCTGCTTACCTGCAGGAACGCCGCAGATGGCGGCTGGTGGAGTCAGCCTTACCGACAGGCCAAGGAAGAGCTGGCCCACGCCCACAGTGAGAACCGCCGCCTGCTTGACCGGATCGAGCAGGCGGACCAGCGCCTGGCCGTCGCCGCCGAACGGCTGCAGGAAGCCGGCACGGCGGCCACCGAGGCCCGCGCCGAGACCCGCGCCGTGCGCCAGGAGCTCGCCGACCAGCGCGGCCGCTTCGAGATCGAGCGCGCGCCTGAGCGAGCAGGCCGACCAGGCCCGGTGCAGGCAGGCCGAGGCCGACACGGCGGCAACAGCTCGCGTCACCGCCGCCCAACGCCACCCCGAAGAGCACCACCCAGCTCGTGGCGCTGACCGGGCAGAGTCTGGGGTCGATCGGCCGCCACCTGAAGGTGCTCCTCAACGCCCGCCTCGTGCGCCGCCGCCGGGCCGGACGATCAGTGCTGTACTACCGCACGGAGGCCGGGAACGTTCTCGTACAAGCCCAGGACCAGCAGTAAAGGCAGCGCTCGTCCTCCGCCTGGGGTGCCGCCTCTCTCTGGCGACGACAGAAACGGGTCGCAGGTGGCATAGCTGCTGATCAGCGGCGCGCGAGTGCTACGTAGGCGGTGGAACGATGGTTATCTGGGGTTCTTGAGCGAAGTAGCTGGTCAGCCGCTTGAAGGTCTGTTAGCCACGTCAGGCAAGTAGGCTGCTCGCGTTCGGTGCGCCGATGGACCCTCGAGAGGTCCCTGTCCGGCTGGCTGGTGCGCGCGAGCGGAACCAGGGGGAACGTTCTGGAGGCCCAGCCAGGTGCGCATCAACGTCACGGGCGCGGGCGAGTGCGGCCGCCCCGGACAAGGGTCCCGTGTTCTATGATCATAGGCTTATGAGCCGATTGCCCACGCTATCTGCCGCGGAAGTCCCTTCGGAGCGGCTCCTGCTTCGCAGAGCGTTGCACGATGCCGACCGTGAAGGATTCATCGAGCTCTCGACCGATCCTGAGGTTCAGAAATACATCGGTGGTCCCCGGCCTCGGAGTGAGGTCGAGCAGCGCTTCGATGCAGTCATCACCGCCGACGCAACATCCAGTCCTGGCAATTACGTCATCGCGGACAACACGACGAACCGATTTATCGGGACCTTGATGCTCGCCCGCCGGTCGACCGATAGCCCCGGACATGTCACCGAGGATGGCAAGGAACTGGAACTGGGCTATGTGCTGCGGCGCAGTGCATGGGGCGCGGGGTTCGCCTTCGAGGCCGCAACGGCCGCGTTGCGCGCTGCGGCTGACGAACTCCCCGACCAGCCGGTCTCGCTCGTGACCCAGACCGCGAACACGCGATCTTTGAAACTCGCCGCCCGCCTTGGCTTTCGCCCCATCAGCACGTTCGAGGAGTATGGCGCCGAGCAGACCCTCTGCACCGCTCCCCTGTTCATGTTCAAAATCTGATCACAGCATCAACACAGCGGTCCTCAGGCTAGGAGACCCAGGGTTTCGGGCGCCTCCCAGGCCGTCAGATGCCGGTCAGGGTCGATTTCCTGCTGCGAGAACTGGTGGATCAGGTCGGCAAGGGCTTGCCGGTCCTGCTTGGAGAGGGCCCTGCAGGAGGGCGACCACCGGCTCCAGCACCTTGATCGTGGCCTCGGGCGTGATGTCGTCGTTGTCGCTGTGGTCAAGCTTGATGACGACCTCCGTGAGGGCTTTGGCGAGGGTGCGTTCGAGCGGGGTCATGACGGACCTCCTGGCCGGGTCGTTGGGGTTGTGGTGCGTCCGGGGACGGCAGTCATGGCGTGAAGGCGGCCCTGGTCAGCCTGCTGCCGGTTCGGTAAGCCGGGCTTCGAGGTCGGCGATCATCTGGGTGAGCAGGCTGGTGTTCTCGCGCCGGACCGTCTGCGGGCCGACCGTGTCGAGCCCTGCGACCTTCGTGATGCACTCGTCGGCGGCCTGGGCCATGGTGGCGAACTCCGTGCGGGCGATCGAGTGGGGGTTGGCGGCCTCGAAGGTGGTGGCGCGGTGCATGTCCTTGACCGACGTCATCGCCGCTCGCGCGGCCGACATGGCATCGCGGAAGCTGAACTCGTCGCCGTGACCGGAGCGCATGTAGCGGGTGATCCAGACCCGGCGTCGAGCAGAGTCGCGCCGGGCGGGGTCGGCCGACGGCTGGAACCGTTCCAGGCGGTCGCCCCGGTTGGCCGCGATCACACGGACGACGCGGACGGCCTGCCGCAGCCGGTGACCGTTCGGAAACTTGACGCCAGCGGCGATGTCGGCGTAGCTGACCTCGCGCCCGTGGTTGCAGCGCAGCCAGATCATCACGTCCGCGACGTCCTTCTGGGGTGGGAACCGAGTACGCCAGAAAGGGGCCGCGGTGGGGCGTAACCGCTGGTCGGGGGGAGGTCTGTATCCGTGGCCGTGAACACGGTTAAGGTGTTCTCGTCCAAGTGGTTGATCTTGCTGGGGTGTCGGGTTGGCGTCGATCGATCGCACGGCTTACCCGCGGTTCAAGCGTGGGGTGTCGGTGCGGGAGCTCGCCGAGGCGTTCACGCCCACATCCGATGAGATCACGTGGGCATATGGCAAGACACAGAGCGAACAGCACCTGCTCGCCCTGTTGGTCCGGCTGAAGTGCTATCAGCGGCTGGGATATTTCGCGAGACTCACCGACGTTCCGGCTGCGGTAGTCGATCACGTGCGCGGCGTGCTGGAGTTGCCGGACGCGGTCGTCGCGGAGACCGATGCGGATCGCACGGCCAAGCGGCACCGGCAGTTCGTGCGTGAGCGTCTGGGCGTGAAGTACGAGGCGGTTCGGGTGCGGGCGGTGGCCGAGCAAGCCATTCGTTCCGCGGTGCAGGCCAAGGACAACCCGGCCGATCTGATCAACGTGGCGCTGGAGGAGTTGGTCCGGCAGCGTTGTGATTGCCGGGCTACACGACGTTGGATGCGATGGCCGCTGGCATCCGCGCTGAGGTCAACGGCGGGTTCTTCGCGATGGTGGCGTCCCGGCTGGACCGGGCCGAGCGTGCGCGGCTTGAACGGATGCTGGTGGTGGACCCCGCGACGCGGCGCAGCGAATTCGAGTCGAGCGCGACGACTTGGCCACCATCACCCCCTACCTCCAGCACACTATTCGCCGCATGGGCGACCTCGTACTCAACCTCGCCCCACCCGAGGAGACACCCACGACCCGGCTCGACCTGGAACCCCGTGTGCTGTTCGCCCCGCGCGCGTGATCGGTGTCAGCGATCGGGCCGGATGTCAAGGCTCCATGAGCCGTCCATCGGCAGGAGAAGGGCCAAGCCGATGGTAGGGCTGCGCCAGGATGCTCCTTGGGGAACCCCATCGCCGCCGCGCCCGGACATGGCCCTGGGATGATCGCAATTGCCATGGGGCCGAGTGTGAGTTACAGCGGGAAATGGGTCTGGCGAACTTGTCGTTGGGTCATGCGGCGTGCTCCTCCGAGCAATAGCCATTGCCGCTGCTGCGGGCCAGCCTGACGTTCCGCCATTCTCGGGCGCCGGCGGCGAAGCCGCTTTGCCGGGTGGGTGGCGATGCGCGGCCTGATCGCGGAGCCATCGTCCCGCCCGTAGGAGCAGTTCGGGAACGCCGTCCAGTCTCAGCCAGTCGAATGACCGGTCGTAGGCCGATGAGTGGCCGCTTTGAGTGAAGGGTGTCGCAGAAAACGGAGGCAGATCATGTCGTACGGCGCGAGTGGCGCCGGAGGATTGGGCGGAGATTCAACGGCTGGCCCGCGGCGAGTGTGTCCATGTCGGCCTGGTCGACGTCGACCAGGCACAGCGGCACGAGAGTGGTTTGTTCGTGGGCACCTCCTTGACCGTGCCGCAGCGGAATGACGCGGCACGGCGGCGAGAAGCTGCCAAGGACGTCATCCCGTGATATGCGCGTGCCTCTGCACCCGCGGCCCCGGGCGAGTCCGCGGGTGGAGACCTCAGCGGTGCGCGCTCAGCAGCAAGGACGGCAGTGGCCGCCGTTTCCGCCGGACGGTGGGCAGGGCGCCGCGGGGACGGCGCAGATCGTCACCTCGTCGGCCGCCTCTCCGGTCGGGGAATTCTCATTCGCCGTCGCGGTGGCGGTGTTGCGGATCGCGCCTGGCTCGGTGACCTTGGCCGACACCATGAGAGTCGCGGTCTCCCCCACGCCAAGGGCGCCCACGTTCCAGGTGCCGTCCGCCGCGTCGTAGCCGCCCACGCTGGGAGTCGCCGAGATCAGCGCCAGCCCGTCGGGGAGCGGGTCGGTGACGGTGACCCCGGTGGCGTCGGACGGGCCGGTGTTGGTGACGGCCATGTGGAAGGTGACGACCTCGCCGACGGTGGCCTTGACGCGGTCGGCGGCCTTGACCAGCTTGAGTTCGGCCAAGGGCGCGATCTGGGTGGCCGTGGCGTTGGAGGTGGAGGTCAGGTGCTCGACCTCGTCGCCGAGTGTGTTGTCGTAGGTGGCGGTGGCCTGGTTCTCGATCGTATGCCCGGCCGCAGCGCGCTCGACCCGTACCCGGAACTCCACCGTGGTTCCCTCGGGCGCCTCCAGGGTGGAGGGAAGGGTTCCTCCTGCGGAGTCGGTGGCCCCCGCGCCGAGTTGGAAGGCAACTCGGCCGGTGGCCTCGTCGACGTACGCCTGGTCGCCGCTGGCCTGGTCGGTCTTCCCTCCGTCGTTGGGACCGTCGATGACCCGCAAGCTGCCCGGGACATAGCTGGTGCCTGGAGGAACGCTGTCGGTGAGCACCAGATTGGCGGCCGGGGAGCCGCCTTCGTTCCTGGCGGTGACCCGGTAGGTGATGGTGTCCCCGACCTCCAGCTCGCCACCGGGCACGGCGATCTTGGTGAGGACCACGCAGGGGGCCGTCCCGAACATGATGCCGTCCAGGAAGTTGCCGATGCCCTGGTTCCCGCCGGTGGCGGAGACCGAGCGGAACGCGAACCGTGTGGTGGTCTGCCCCGCTGGGACGGTGTACTGCCCGGAGTAGTGGCCCCAGGCGTCGTTGTCGTCGGTCATCTGGGCCTGCTGGACCGGATCCTCGGGGTGACCGATGTCCAGGGCCATGGTGTCGGGACCGTTCCGGCCGCGGTGGGACAGCCTCCAGTACAGCGTGGTGCCTGGTGTGGTGGGCAGATCCTGGTAGAGCGTGGAGACCTGGTTGGCGTTGAGTTCGGCGAACTGCTTGCCGTCGGCGGCGGGTACCTCGTTGAAGCCGTCGTGCCATATCTCGATCACGTGGTCGGTGGCGGTGGTGCGCCAGCCGGGCACGGAGTTGGGCTGGTTCTGTGAGGCGTCGGGGAAGAAAGACATGCCGCTGTCGATCGCGGGCTGCTCAAAGCTGCCGTTGACCAGCGCGATTCGCTCTTCACCGCCGCCGGGAACGGGGTTTTGGGGTAACGCCACGAAAAGTCCCTTCTGCTATGAGAGGCGATAATTACTCTATGTAAAACTTATTGACGTTGTGTAGTCGATCGGTGGCGCAGGGTCGCGATGACCTCCATTCACATATGGGAAGACGGCACGGTGCACGCCGAAGCGGAGGGCGACGGGCAGGGCCGAAGGCCGCTGGGCGGACGCCTCCACCATGATCTTTGTCGTGAAGTGCTGTCAAGATCGCATAATGTGGCATAAATAGAATCGTGTTATGGCGTAACGCTTCGCGCCGACGCGAAGAGCAGCTGGGATGCGTCCCCGGGGATCAGGAGGGCGTGTCGCCCATGGCAAGATGTGGCAGGCAAGACAGCTGTGCATTACCGGGGTGTTCGCGCGGCGGGTGTGTAGTTTGCCCAGTACGACGCTCGCGGGTACGTACGCCACGCAGGCGACCGGCAGCACGAAGGTGAGCAGCCACCCGGTCACGCCGCCGAAGATTTTCATCGGGTAGGACCCGAACGTGCTGAAGATGTCGTCGACGAAGACGCGCAGGGCGAAGGTGTCGATCATGCGTAGCGCCAATGAGCACAGCGCGAGAAAGAAGGCGGCCTCGATGAGGGCGCCGCCGACGATCGCCAGGAAGCAGAAGGCGATGAGTCAGGCGTTCCACTAGGGTCTGCGCGTTGTGGCCGGCGCCGACGAGCCGTTCGGCGCCCACGAGCAGGTCGCCGAACTGGGCGATGCCCATCCGATTGCCCATGAGCTGGACGAGGGGGTTGAGCGGGCGCAGCAGGAAGCGGTCGAACCCCCCGTTGAGTACCACCCAGTGGATGTCGTTCAGGCTCATCATGGGATATCGCCAGGGCGTGGGCAGTCAGGCGAAAGCCATACAGAAAGGCGACCTCCGCCGGTCCCCAGCCCGCCAGCGAGGGAAAGGTGTGCAGCACCACCCAGATGAAGGCGAACCCGGTGCCCTGCCAGAGCGCGCCGCTGAGAGTGCCGATCGCGGTGTTCAGGCGGTACTGCATGGCACCGCGGGCGCAGGCGCGCTGGAGCAGGACGTACAGGCGCAGGGAACGCAGGATCTCATCCACCCTGGATCACCACCCGTCGGCGGCCCGGGGCCAGGTCAGCGCGAGCAAGCCGCCCAGCCCTGCGATCCAGCCGACCTCGACCAGGACAGGGCCTGAGACGGAACGCTCGAAAAACGGCCAGTCACCACAAAAGCTTGCGCTTGACTGGCCCGCTCCTTCGGGGATGAATAGTCACCTTTGTGATTCCACCTCGACGGCAAGGCGGGAAAATGTCGGTAAACTTTACGATCTGACCTTTATGGCCTTGAGTAAGGTACACTTTATCACCCTTGATCAAGGCAACCGTAGACCTTGTGAAACAGTGCGCGGCGTCATTTCCATCGAGGAAGATCACTGGCCGCTCACGGTAAACGCAGTATCGATTTTCATATGGAATCCCCTGCATCTTCGATGGTGGACGAGGCACGCCCCGAGATATATTCATATCTACACTCGCTTGCCTGCTGCGTCCGGTACGGCAGCCGCCATTCGCTAGCTGAGTTGGGTGTATGCGGCGGCCAGGGGGCGCGGCGGTGGAACCTTCGGGTGCGCTAGAGACGTGCCTGCCCTTCGGGGGCAAGGTGGATACCCACCCCCTGCTCACGCGTGGAGGCCACCGCTTGCCTGATCGTTGCTGGCGCTCTATTGAAGCGCTGGCCAAGCGTCTTCTCACTGAGGATGAGGCGGTTCGGGATGTACTCCCCGGCTTGCGCGGAGGGCCTGTCTCCACGCGCACTCTAGGGCTGCGCATCGTGGTCGCAGGGCGAACGTTGCCTGATGCGGCATGAGAGCGCCCAGCGTGAAATTCGGTCAGGCCGATATTAAGAGCGACGGCACCGTCGAGTGGACGATCAACAAGCTCAGGCAGCTCGGGGCTGTCGCCGCTCGCCATGACACGCTTTCCTCCATGTGTTGTCCGGAAAGTGCTTACTTGCCTGGATCGCATACTTGTACGATATAACGGTGGGGTGGTGAGTGCGGCTGTCAACGAGTCGATTCCGAGGTCGGCGGGAGGGCGCTAACACCGTGGTCCTTGCTGATGACGATGTCCTCACAGGGGGAAACTCACTCAACTTCGACCATGAAAGGGGCCCAGTCCAGCTTCGGCAGCGCGGCGTCCAACGCCTCCAGCTCGGCGCGCATCTCGGTCTCCAACTCGGCGATGAAGTCTCGGGGGTCCAGCGGCTTGCGCAGCTCGGCGTAGTTCTCCACGCGGCGGGCGGCAAAATCCTTGGGCAGGTCCTCCTCCGGGTCCTGGAAGAAGTGCGCCCCGGCCACCCAGATCTCCTTGCACCGCAGAGCCTCGTGCAGCGCCTGGAAGGTGCTGGCGCCAGCACGGCGTACCCCAGCCGAGTGTTCCGGCAGCAGCCGGACGGCATGGAACCGGTAGACAGGCCGCCTGCGCCGGGAGTTCACGTGAACGAAGAGCGTGCTATTCGGCCGGCCCGATACAATGCGCGACTCCGTCGAAAAGACGATCAACAAGGTCACACAGTTCGGGACTGTCACCACTCGGCCATGACATGCTTACCCGCAACGCGTGTCCGAAAAAGTGCCCCATTTGCCTCCGTTGCATACGCATGGGATATATCAGTGTGCGGTAAGTGCGCGCCTACCGAAGAATCGGCCCTGAGATCGACGAGAGGGAGAGCTCCGCGCGCGGGTTAGCGCCTGGTCCTCGGCCGTCAGGCCTCGGGACCTGACAGCAGAATCCGTTTGACCGTGAGTTGGCCAGCGTGGCTGATGTTGTGGAATTGCCATAGTTGGAGGATGGTTTACCGGTGGACGAAGATGGCAGCTACGGAGGAAGAAGTACTGACCCATGTCCGCGTTGTGGCAAGGAGCGCGACTTCACACGACCGGACGGAAAGCTGATTCACCAGGTTCCCGAGGTTTTGGACAATGAAAAATTGCGCGAAACAGCCGGCAAGATCATAGACAGGCTCAAGGAGGACGGTAGTCTCTTTCCCAAGAATCCCGACAAGGCGTTTTTCATGATCGGTGTTCTTGAGGTGATTATCGGCGGCAAGTCGAAGTTCTTTGCCTCCAGCAGCGGCTATAAAAATAGGGAACTCCATCAGAACTGGCTAAAGCCGGGACACCTGGAAAGAGTGACCTACCACAAGGGGAAGTGGGAGGTCACGCATCCAGAAATTCCGAACCAGGCCAATGGATGGAAGACCATTCTCGGCTACGAGGCGCTCATTCCGCCCGATGTGCATAAGGAGATCAGGCCGTGCGCGGCCATCCGGCTGCTGAGACAGGTCGCTCTCTCCAACACCGGCCACCAACCCAACACCGGCCGCCGGCCCAACACCGGCCGCCAACCCAACACCGGCCACCTGCCTATCACCGGCCTCAAGATGGCCGAAATGGTGTTCGTCGGCAAGGACATCGATGTCGCCAATCCCGAACTTCAGCGAGTGGCCCGAAATTGGCATGGGAAAATGTCCGGCTCGTCATGGACGGCGCACTCCTGTGATGGCTGCATGAAGAGCATTCCGTATCTGATTTGCTCACGCGCCACCAACGAGTTCATTCACCCCAACGAGCGCCCCAAGCGATGAAATCGGCGCACGACCACGTAACAGGGTCGGTACAACAAGAAGACGGGAAGCCCACGAGCCGGAAACGGAACCGTCATGGCTGAGCAGTCCTCCCAAACGATGACGATGGGCGCCATGAGCCAATGGCTCGCTGAACTGCCGACCGGTGGTCCGCTGAGCATTCCGGAGAGCCTGCCCGACCAGCTCGGCGAGCTGCGGGGAGCTATCAACCTGCCCGCGCTCGGCGAGTGGTTTCAGGCGCTCGCCGACATCCAGGAGCTCACCGAGATCTCGGTCGAGCACGCGGAGTTGGCCGACCTGTCGGTGCACGGCAAGCTGAAGGGCAAGGGGCTGCGGCTCGGCGTCCGGTTCGTGGCCGACTCCGACGACCCGAAGGGGACCGACCCGGTCACCGGGGCCGTGGTGAGCCTGTCGCTGGCGGAGGTGGACAGGTTCAGGTTCCTGGCCGACGTGTTCAAGACGATCAGTCTGGACCTGGAGATCCGCCGGATCGATGGGGGCACCCGGCGCAGGCTCCAGGCCGCGACGACACTCGACCTCGGCGAGGGGCGCACGCTCACCGTCAGCGCCGAACTCGACTTCGCTGCCTCCGCCAGGAGCCACATATTCGCCGCCACATTGAACCGGGTCCTCAGCGTGGCGGAGGTGATCGCGGCCCTGGACCCCGATCTGGACCTCGGCGCGATGCCCGAGCCGGTGAAGTCTTTGGAGTTGACCAGTCTGTGGTTTTCCTACACCACGGGCGGCGGCGCCAGCGTCTTGGTCCTTGAGTGCCGGGGCGACATGGTGGTCGCCGAGGGGGTTCACGCCTCGCTCGGTGTGACTGTCACCCGGGATGGTTCGGGAACGACGTTTAGCGGAATGCTGGATGTGGCCGGCTACGACTTCGAGGTCGTCTTCGACAAGGACAAGTCCGGCACCGACGTGTTCGCCGCCACCTACCACGGCGCTCAAGAGGGCACGGAGGTCGTTCTGCGGGACTTGGTCACGCACTTCTCCACCGACCTGGCAGCAGATGTTCCCGACAGTCTGCGGATCGGCCTGAAGGACGCCAAGTTCATCCGGGTCAAGCCTCAGGACGGTCCGGCGCGGTTCTGCGTCGGTGTCGATCTGTCGGCGGGCATCGATCTGTCCCAGCTTCCCCTGGTGGGCGGATTCCTGTCGAAGGTGGGGATGTTGCGTGTGGAGAACCTGCAGGTCCTCTACAGCTCCGGCGACTTCACACCCGCGGCGGTCACCGCGGTCAATGGGCTGCTCGGGCAGGCGGGGGTGGTGCCTGTTCCGCAGGCCGGGCTGAAGACGGGCGTGGCGGCCCTGGCGGACCTGCGGATCGGGAACGAGACCACGCCGGTCGCCCTCGATGTGCCCTCAGCGAACGCCCCTCTCTCAGCAGGGGGCGGGCAGCCCACGCCTCCCGCACCGGCGGACGACGGTGACGTCGACGCACCCGACGGCCCCAACCCACCGGACACGCCCGACGCGAATGACTCATCGCAGGCGCCCAATCCGCCCGGCGCTCCGGCCTCCAACGTCCACTGGATCTCGGTGCAGAAGAAGCTCGGCGTCGTCCAGATCAACCGGGTGGGCGTGCTGTACCAGCACAACGTGCTGCTGTTCGCGCTGGACGCCGCGGTCGCTCTGGGGCCGTTGTCGCTGTCGCTGGACGGGCTGGCGGTGGGTTCGCGGCTGGACCGGTTCGCCCCCACGTTCGACCTCTCCGGGCTCGGGATCGCCTACAGCACTCCTGCGGTGCAGATCTCCGGTGCCCTGCTGCACCTGCCTGAGGACCAGCTTGCGCCCACGGTGGCGTTCCAGTACGACGGCACGGCGACGATCGCCCTGCAGGAGTTCGCGCTGGCGGCCGTCGGCTCCTATGCGCAGCTGAAGGACGGCGCGCCGTCGCTGTTCGTGTTCGCCCAGCTGGAGGCGCCGCTGCTGGAGCTGCCGCCGGTCCTGCTCACCGGGCTGATGGCCGGGTTCGGCTTCAACCGGGAGCTGGCCCTGCCCTCCCCTGCAGAGGTGTCCGGCTTCCCGCTGCTGGCCCTGCACAAGCAGGGCCCGGACTCGGGCGGGAACAAGCCCTCGTATGTGCTGGACGTCCTGGAGGGGCGTGAGCCGGCCGTGGCCGGTGGCCGGCCGCGGCAGTGGATCGCCCCGCGCGAGGGTTCGTACTGGCTGGCGCTGGGCGTGATGTTCAGCGTGGCCGAGGTGGTGAACGCCAAGGTGCTGCTGGCCGCCGAGTTCGGCCAGGAGCTGGCGCTGGCCGTGCTGGGGACCGCGACCCTGCAGCTGCCGCTGCCCGCCGAGTCCCCCCGCACCTACGTCTACGCCGAGCTGGGCCTGGAAGCCGTCATCCGGCCCACCCAGGGCAGCGCCGTGCTGGCCGCGCAGCTGTCTGCGGCCTCGTATGTGCTGACGCCCGCCTGCCACCTCACCGGGGGGTTCGCCTGCGCAGTGTGGTTCGGGTCCAGCCCGAACGCCGGGCAGTTCGTGCTCACCCTGGGCGGCTACCATCCGGCGTTCCGGCGGCCCGCCTCCTACCCGGTGGTGCCACGGCTGGGCATCGACTGGGCGGTCAGCGACAACGTGTCGATCACGGCGCAGGCGTATCTGGCGGTGACGCCGTCGTGCGCGATGGCGGGCGCGCGGCTCAGCGCCGTCTTCCACGCGGGCGACTTCCGGGCGTGGTTCACCGCCCAGGCGGACCTGCTGCTGTCGTGGCGGCCGTTTCACTTCAGCGCGCGCATCGCGGTGAGCGTCGGCGCCTCCTACCAGGTTAACGTCTGGCTCGTGCACAAGCCCATCAGTGCGTCGGTCGGCGCCACGTTGGAGTTGTGGGGGCCGCCGACCGGTGGCTCGGTCACCGCGCACTTCGCGTGCTTTTCCAAGACGATCAGCTTCGGCGCCGGGCGCTCGGGAGCCGGCACCAAGGCGCTGGGGTGGCCTGAGTTCGCCAGCATGCTGCCGAAACCGGCTGATGTCGTCACCATCGCGCCGGTCAGCGGCCTGGATGCGACCATCGACAACACCGCCAGCCGCGGCGGCCGCGCTGGCACGGTGTGGCTGATGCGCGCCCGCGACCTGCGCTTGTTCACCCAGTCCGCGATCCCGGCCAGCCATTTGCGGACAGGGCAGGCGCCGCTGGCCTCACCCGAGCCCGGGGACGGCCCGCCGGTCGACGTGCGCCCCATGCACCGTGGCGGCCTGGTCGGCGAGCACCGCCTGAAGCTGTACTCAGGGGACACGCTCGCGCCGACCGACGGCTGGACGCTCACGCCCCGCACCCGGAACCTGCCCGCGTCGCTGTGGGGTGCCCCGCCCACCCCGTTACAACAAGCCTTAGCCAGGCCCAGCGCCGAGGTGGTCCCCGGCCGTCCGGTCGGCTTCGACGTCCAGGCGCCCCGGCCCGAGCTGGCCCCCTCGCGCGGGGTGTTCCCGCTCAGCGAGTACAGCCAGGACGAGCTCCCGCCCGGCCTGTCACCGCTGCTCCGCCACCCTGGCGCCAACCACGACTTCGTTTCCGTCCCCGACTCGTCGTGCGTGGACCTCATCGGCCGCGCCGACCGGGGGAATGCGAGGAACGGGCGCGATGCGGTGTATGCGGCCCTGGCCGAGGCCAAGCTGTTCACCGGCCCCAACGACGCTCTGGCCGGCCTGGCCGAAGGCGCCGGTCACCTGTTCAGCCAGGCCCCCATGACCCAGAACACGCCGCAGACCACCAGCCAGGACGCAGGGAGCCGGACGTGAGCCCGAGCCCGCAGCACCCCGCCCGCGACACCATCCCCGTCGGGGACATCGAGCTGCACGACAACTACCTGCCCGCGCTGGCCGCGGGTGACTACCGCGTCGAGGTCACCCACGCGCTGCGGACCGGCCCGCAGGAAAATGCGCAGGTCGTCGGTGAGGAGTTCACGGCCGTCCAGAACTTCACCGTCCGCGGCCCGCAGGTGGCGATCGACACCACCGCGGTGCTCGCCAGGCAGCCGCCGGATGCCTCCAGCGGCCGGTACGCCGAGGTGCTCCCGCACGTGGTGCTCGGCGATCCCATGCTGCCGTGGGAACGCACGATGCGCGGCGCGCCGGCCGGTACTCCCTGGCTGGCGCTGCTGGTGCTCACCGACGATCAACTCGTCGGCGGCACGACCGCCCCCACCCGCACGATCTCCGGCACGGTCGCCGAGTTCCTCGCCGACGACCCGGCCGTGCTCAAACCCGAGCTGAGGGTGGAAGCCGACGTCGGCGACGCCGACCCGTGCGCCTACATCAAGGTCGCGGCCACCGACTTCCACGCGGTGGCGCCCCGGCTGGGCGAGCTGCGGTTTCTGGCGCACTGCCGGGGGGCCAACACCGGGGACCGGCCTATCCTGGGCATTGAGGAGGATGGGCTGTTCGCCGTCGTCGTCGCGGGCCGCTTCCCGGCCGCCGCCCCGCCCGGCTCCACCACGGGAACGAAGAACATCGTGCACCTGGTGTCCCTGGAGGGCCACGAGAAGATCCTCGTGGACAACCCGGACTTCCAGGGCCGCACCTCGGTGGCGCTGCTGTCCCTGGCCAGCTGGTCGTTTTGGGCCTACCCCGACCGGCAGGCCGACTTCGCCGATCTGGCCGAAGGACTCACCCGCACCCCGGACGGCGCCCGGGCCGGCCGCGAGGAGATGTGGCTGCGCCTGACCTCCCCCTACTCGGACGCCGACGGCACCCCGGCGCCGCGGCGGCAGGTGGCGCGGCGGCTCAACGACGGCTACGTGCCGCTGCCGTACCTGACCCGCTCAGGCGAGGCCACCTACGGCTGGTACCGGGGGCCGCTCACCCCCGTCATGCCCGCACCCATGGCTCGGGCGGCGCAGGCCACCACCGCCGATGCGCTCATCGGCTACGACCCTGCCTGGGGCAGCTTCGACATGTCGCTGGCCACCGCGTTCGAGACCGGCCGGGCGCTCGCCCTGGCTGATGCCGCCTTCGCCCAGCACCTGCTCGCGTTCAAACACGCCGCCCACCACCTGGTCGACACCCTCCACCACCAGGCCACCAGTAACCACCTGCCGTCCGACGGCGACGGGCAGCAGGGGCCGAGCACGGCGCGGGCCGCGTTCGGCACGCTGCTGGACGGTCACCTGCTCACCGCCCTCGCCACCCCACCGGGCAAGCCCGCCACCCCGTGGACACCGCCCGCGCCGGCCGCGCCACTGGCCGATGTGACCCAGGCACTCGACGATTTCCTACGCTCTGAGGCCACCCGCGCCACCCTCACCAAGGCGCTCGCCGACGGCGACGGTCTGGCCGAACACTTCACCCCCCTCGCGCAGTGGCTCGGGCGGCTCCTGCTGCTCTACCCCGTGCCGTTCACCCACCTGGTGCCGGATGAGCGGATGCTGCCGCAGGAGTCGCTGCGGTTCTTCCACGTCGACCCGAGCTGGCTGGACGCGCTGCTGTCCGGCGCCTTGAGTATCGGCGCCCAATCCAGCCGGGACACCCTGCAGGATCAGATCGTGGCCGCGACCGTCCGGGCGGCGGCGGCCCGGGTGGCGGCGGCACACCGTGATACGTTGCGCGGTACCGCGTCCGATGCCCCAGGCCCTGAGGAGGCCGCAGACACCGCTGATCCAGGGGACGACTTGGGCACCTCAGCCCGGCCTATCTCCGGCCTGCTGCTGCGCTCGGCGCTGGTGTCCGGCTGGCCGAACCTGGCCGTCCGCGCCGGCGCCCCCGGCGGCGCGCTCCTGCCGGTGCTGCGCATGGACCACCTGGCCCCCACCGTACTGCTGTGCCTGTTCGACGGCATCCCCGCGACGGTCGAACTGGCCGAACCTCAAGAAGGTTTCCGGTTCGGCGTCGAAGACCACGGCCTGATCCCGTTGCGGAACCTGCTGCCGCACTCTGCTGGGGGCCTGCGGCTCGGCGAGCAGATCGGCACCGACGTCACCTTCCCCGTCTGGGACCACCTCAGGACCGGCACCAGCGGCCGGGTCTTGGACATCGGCTCGCTCATCCCCGCACTACGGGCCGCCCTGGACGCCGCGCACGGCACCAGCGTGGGCCCGGTCGGGCCCGCCGACCTGGCCATGCAGATGGTCAAGGTCCCCGAGGCCATCTGTTTCACCGGCCCGAACGGAGACCCCAGGTGACCACCCGCCCCACCCTCGTCGTCCCCGTCGGCCTGGACGCCCTCGCGGTCAACACCGCCCTGCAGGGCCGCGATGGGTTCCGCACCTGGCAGCACAACTACCAGGCGCTAAACGACTACATGAGCCCGGAGCCGGACGAAGGCGACCGGCAAAGCAACGCGAAGGTCCACAACCACACCGGCGTGCACCTGCACTGGACGCTGCCCCGGGGGCTGCGCCACGGTGTCCAGGACCCGGCCACCGAAGAGGTTCGCTATCCGCTGGTGCCCAACCGGTGGCTGGTGGTCCGGTTCAGTGGCACCGCCACCCGCCGCGCCAAGGCGTGGGTAATCGAGAGCGATTGCCCCTACAGCGCCACCGCCTACCGCAACGGGCATCCTTACGACAGGTCGAGCGCCTATCTGGTTTCTGACGCCACCCTGCGTGCCTGGCGGTCCAGCCCCGACCCCTACCGCAACACCATGCCGCCCAGCGCCCACCAGGTCCTCATCGGACTCGCCTTCCCGCTCACCGACACCGCGCCCTGGACGGAACGCGCCGCGGACGTCCCGCTGTTCGTCACCGCGATGGCCACCGGCGACCCCTACTTCACCACCTACACCTCCCACAACAGCAACGTCTTCTCCTTCCTGGACGACCTGTCCGACGTCACCACCACCGACACGCTCGGCTACCAGGTCATCGGCTGGTACTCCCGCCCGGACGCCGACGTCCTCGCCGCCCGCCCGCCCGGCACCTCCTACGCCGACCACCTCGCCCACCTCGGCTGGCAGGACCCCCGCCTGGCCGGCGACCCCGGCCAGGAC
>NZ_SMKP01000365.1:0-2852 GCF_004349015.1 Nonomuraea diastatica | reverse complement strand
TCCCTGCACGATCACCGCGTCGGCCCCCCACCCGGCCACCTTCTCCGCGTGCCGGAGCGCCCCCACCGACGGGATCGTCACCACGCCCGCGTCCTTGAGCCGGGCGATCAGCTCCCGCTTGGGCGCCATGGCGAACGACGCCACCCGTACGCCCTCGCGGACCATCACCTCGGCCCGTTCGGCGGCGTCGTCGGCGTCGGAGCGAATGTTGACCCCGAACGGCGCGTCCGTGCGCTCCTTCACCCGCCTGATCGCGGCGGTCATCTCGGGCACGGACATGGTCGCCGCCCCGATCACGCCCAGGCCGCCCGCCCGGGAGGTGGCCGCCGCCAGCCGGGCGCCGGCGACGTACCCCATGCCGGTCTGCACGATCGGATGCCGGCAGCCGGTCAGTGAGGTCAGGGCGGTCCTCACGCGGCGACCTCCCGGTCGCGCGAGCGCGCCGGATCGAGCCGGTCGAGGACGAGCAGCTCCTCATCGGACGGCTCCCGCGTCCGGGGGACGTCCGGGGGGATGTCGAGATCGAACCCGGTCGCCGCCACCACCTCGTCCACGCTCACCCCCGGATGGACCGACACCAGCCGCATCGACCCGTCAGGTGTGCCGAAGTCCAGGACGGCCAGGTTCGTCACCACCCGCCGCAACGCGAACGCCCCGCGGTCGGTGCCGAGCCCGCTGACCATGTCCACCTCGGGCACGAACACCCGGGGGGAGTGCCGGGGGATCCAGTAACTCGTCGGGTCGCACCGCGTGTTGCCCGGCGCGCCCCGCACGCCCAGCAGTTGCGCCTTGGGCCTGGCCCAGTCGCCGATGCAGGAGATGTTCGTATTGCCGTACCGGTCGATCTGGCTCGCCCCGAGCATGACGTGGCGGCGGCCGTTCAGCACCAGCCACAGATGCTCGCGGAACGGCAGCCACCCCTCCACCACCTCCGGCGCCTCGCCCAGCGCGGGCACGTCGCCGGTGAGCAGGCAGGTGCCGTCGTGCGTGAGCAGGTCCGGCTCGAACGTCAGCCGCGCCAGCCGCGCCGCCAGCACCGTGACCGCCCCGCCGATCCCGGCCGCCAGGATCTCCCCGTCGCCCCTGAACGCCTCCGCGCACGCCACCACGCACACATCAGCCCTACCGCTCATCGGGCCGCTCATCGGGCCGCTCATCGGGCCGCTCATCGAACTCCTCCCATGGCGTCTCCGCGTAGCGCCGCTGGAGCGCCTCGTCGCGCCCGTAGTCGGGCTCGCACGAGGTGAACCCGGCCCCGCCGGGCGCCTCCACGACGCCCGTGACCATCGACCGGCTGATCAGCAGCGACTGCAGGGGGCCCTCCTTGAGCAGGTTGTCCACCACCCGCTCGCACGACACGTAACACCGCGCGGCCGCCTTGGCGTAGAGGTCGTCGAGGTACGGGTCGGGACCCAGGTACTGCGCGTTGCCCCGCGCGTCAGCCCGGTTCATGTGCACCAGCGCCACGTCCATCGTCAGCGCCGGGACCGCGACCAGTTCCTCCCCGTCCGCGTACGGTGACCGGACCGTCCGCAACCCCGGGTTGACCCGCATCACGTCCGACCCCAGCCCCGCCCGCGTCGGCAGGAACGGCAGCCTGTGCGCCGCCGCCAGCAGCCCGAACATGAACATGCCCTCGTCGTACTCGGTGAACTCGATCGCCCCCGCCTGCCTGGCCCGGCGGAAGTGCGGCTCCAGCGGGATGGAGTCGAGCGTGACGAACGGGGCCACGACCCTGCGCGCCTTCCCCGCCGCGCAGAGCATGCCGACGTCGGGGCCGCCGTACGAGATGAGCGTGAGGTCGCGGGCGGGGGAGCGGAGGATCGCGCGCACGAGGGCCATCGGCTTGCGGCGCGAACCCCAGCCGCCGATCCCGACCGTCATGCCGCTCTCCACCGAAGCGGCGACCTCCTCGGCCGTCACCACCTTCGTCATGCGAACCGCTCCCTGTGCCGGTCGCCCGCGCCCATCAGGTTCAGCTCGAAGGTGAAGCCCTGCTCGAAGCGGTAGCTGCGGTTGACGTCCACCGGGTCGATGCCGTTGAGCGACTCCTTGGCGCAGCGGATCACGTACGGGTCCTTCGCGGCGATCTGCTCCGCCACCTCGGTCGCCGCGTCGCGCAGCCGGTCGCGCGGCACCACCTCCAGCACCGACCCGAACGCGTGCAACTCGGCCGCCGTGGCGTTCCTGCACGTGTAGACCATGGCCCGCATCAGGTGCCGCGGCACGAGCCTGGCCAGGTGCGTGGCCGCGCCCAGCGCACCCCGGTCGACCTCGGGCAGCCCGAAGTAGGCGTCGTCGCTCGCCACCACCACGTCGGCGTTGCCCGCCAGCCCGACGCCGCCGCCCAGGCAGTGGCCGTGCACGGCTGCGATCACCGGCACCGCGCACCCATAGACCGCCGCGAACGCCGCATGACACGCCCGGTTCACCGCGACCAGCCGCGCGTGCCCCTTGGCGTCCCGCAGTTCCTTGATGTCGACTCCGGCGTTGAACCCGTGTCCCTCGGCACGCAGCACGACCACCCTGGTGCCCGGATCGCGGCCGGCCGCCCGTACGGCCTCGGCCAGTTCCTCCCAGGCCCGTACGGTCAGCGCGTTCACCGGTGGCACGTCCACGACGACCTCCGCGATCGGCCCGGCCCGCAGCGTGATCCCCAACCCGACTCCCTGGTTGCACCTAACGCTTGCTTGGTACGGTAGCACCCGTGACCGTGACTTACGACTACACGGGCAAGGCCGTCCTGGTGACAGGCGGCACCAAGGGGATCGGCGCCGCCATCGCCAGGGCCTTCCACGACGCGGGCGCCACCGTCACCATCTGCGCCCGCACCCCACCAGCCACCGAAGCGC
>NZ_SMKP01000364.1:0-2909 GCF_004349015.1 Nonomuraea diastatica | reverse complement strand
GCGGGGAGGCCGGGGCGCCGACCTTGCCCCCGGGATCGGGGGGCATCGCGACCGGAGGCTGCGTGCCCACGTTCCGCACGGCGATGAGCCCGCCGCCGAGCACCGCGACCGTCGCGGCGGCGGCCATGACGCCCATCGCCCACCCTGGTGGCTTCGAGGTCGACGGCTGCCCGCTGCCCTGGTCCGGCCAGTAAGACGCAGGTGGCACAGGTGGTGCTGTGGTCATCATCGCTCCGCTGCTCGGACTCATTCGATTGTTGCGGCGTGAAATATAGCGAATTGAAACCTGCCCTCAATACTGTTGGCCGCGTGCCGGGAAACGGGGAAGGCAAAATAGCGGGCCGCTATCGAGTGTTGCAGACACTCGGCCAGGGAGGCATGGGCACGGTATGGCTCGCCCACGACGAGCTGCTTGACCGCCACGTCGCGGTCAAGGCCCTGCTGCTGCCTGAGTCGCTCACCGCGGCCGAGCGCGAGGAGGCGCTGCAGCGTGCGACACGTGAAGCGATGGCCGCCGCCCAGCTACGGCATCCGAACATCATCACGGTCCACGACGTGCTCACCCACAACGGCCTGCCCACGATCGTCATGGAGATGCTCAAGGGCCGCGATCTGAAGGACGCCGTGGCCGCCGAAGGCCCGTGGGCGCCGGAACGCGCGGCGGCGCTCGGGCTGCGGGTGCTGGACGCGCTGTCGGCCGCGCATGCCCACGGCATCCAGCACCGCGACGTCAAACCGGCCAACGTGTTCCTCACCGACGACGGACGGGTGGTGCTCACCGACTTCGGCATCGCCCGACTGGAGGACCAGGCCACGATCACCGAGTCGGGCCTGCTCGTCGGCTCCCCCGGCTACATCGCCCCGGAGCGGCTGCGCGGCGAGCGCGGCGGCCCGGCCTCCGACCTGTGGTCCCTGGCCGCCACCCTCTACGCCGCGGTCGAGGGCCAGGCTCCCTACACCGGCACCTCGCCCATGACGGTGCTGCGGGACGCCCTGACCCGGCCGCCCCGGCCCCCCGAGCGTGCCGGACGGCTCGGCCCGGTGCTCATGCAACTGCTGGCGCGCGAGCCGTACCAGCGCCCCGATGCGCGGCTGACAGCCCACTTGCTGCGGCAGGTGGCAGAAGGCGGGCAGGCCACCGCCCCCCTGTCCGTGCCCTTTTCCGGGCCCCTTTCCGGGCCCCTTTCCGGGCCCCTTTCCGGGCCCCTTTCCGGGCCCCTTTCCGGGCCGTCTGGCCCACGGAAGGGCAGCGGGCGCGGGCCGGTCCTCATCGGCGCCGGCCTGGTCGCGGCCGTGGCGGCCGTCGCGGCCACCGTCGCGCTCCTGCCGCGATCGGCGCCCACCACCCCGCAACCCACGACGACCGCCGGCGCGCTTGCCGCCACCTCCGCCCCCGTTCAGACACCGTCGGCGACGCCCTCCGCGACCGCGACGGCCGCGAGGTTCAGCGCGCCCGTGGACGTGTGCGCGCTCATGACGCCCACCCAGGTGCGCTCGCTGGTCCCGAAGGCCTCCCCCAAGGGCGCGAGCGAGAACGAAGGCTGCGCGTGGACGGCGCGCGGCAACGGCGTCGGCGTGATCCCGGTGGAGCCGGTCCCGCTGGAGAGCGCCTGGGGGCGCAGCGTGGACGAGGCCTCGGAGAGGTTCGTCAACAAGCTCAACGGTGCCGAATCCGGCGTGAAGATCACATGGAACTGGCCTGACATCGGCCTCGAGAAGACGATCACGCAGGAGTGCAAGGCGTACGAGAAAGTCAACGGCATCGGCGATGAGGCGTTCAGTTACGAGCTGGTCAACACCAAGGGCCAGGTGGAACGGCACGATGTGATCTTCCGCCTGAGCAACGTCGTGATGCAGATCAGATACGTCGACGTGAAAGAGATCGGCGACAACGAGGCCATGCGCAAGGGCGCGCGTGACGCCGCCCGATGGGTCGTGGCGGCGCTAGGACGCCAGGGGTGAAACGATGAATCAGCCACGACTCGTGGGCGGGCGCTACCAGGTGATCGCGCAGATCGGCAGGGGCGGGATGGGCGTCGTATGGCGCGCCCGTGACACGGTGATCGGGCGCGAGGTGGCGATCAAGCAGGTGCACCTGCCCGCGAACCTGTCCCCGGACGATCACGCGCGGCTGCGCGAGCGCACCCTGCACGAGGCTCGCGTCGCGGTGCAGGTCAGGCATCCCGCCGTGGTCGCGATCCACGACGTGGTCGTGGAGGGGTCCGAGCCGTGGATCGTCATGGAGCTCGTCGAAGGCCGCTCGCTCGATGAGGTCGTGAAGTCGGGCGGACCGCTGTCACCGGAGTGGGCCGCCTCGATCGGGCTGTTCGTGCTGTCCGCGCTGGCCGCCGCGCACACGCGCGGGCTGCTGCACCGCGACGTCAAGCCGGGCAACGTGCTGCTCGCCGGCGACGGCCGCATCCTGCTGTCCGACTTCGGCATCGCCACCAGGGCCGGCGGGCAGCCGGGCGGCGCGCCGATGGGGACACCGGGATTCACCGCTCCCGAGGCGCTCACCGAGGAGCCCGGCCGGGTCGCCGGACCCGCCGCCGACCTCTGGTCGCTCGGGGCGACGATCTACACGGCCGTCGAGGGCGTGCCTCCGTTCTCGCGTCCGACCGCCATGGCCACGCACGGCGCGGTGATGACCGAGCCGCCCAGGCCACCCCAGCGGGCGGGCGCGCTGGGGCCCGTGCTCATGCGGCTGCTGGAGAAGGAGCCCGCACGGCGCCAGGACACGGTGACGCTGAGGGCGGCCCTGCAACCCCTCACCGGCGGCACCGCCGCCACCATGCCCGCAGGGTCGCATCCGACGTCCTGGGTGCTGCCCAAGCTCCCGGTGTACGGGTCCGCCGCGGCCGTGCTCGCCATCTTCGTGACGGCGGTCGCCCTCATCCTGACCAGCACCC
>NZ_SMKP01000363.1:0-2952 GCF_004349015.1 Nonomuraea diastatica | reverse complement strand
CATGGTGGCCGTTTGGTTGTGGTGGATGAGGATGTGGTGCGTTCTCCCCGGGAGTTGGCCGGGGTGGTGGCGGCTGAGCAGGTGACGGTGTTGTGTCAGACGCCGAGTGCGTTTGCGCGGTTTGAGATTGGTGCGTCGGCGCTGCGGTGGGTGATCTTCGCGGGTGAGGTGTTGCAGCCGGCCTCTTTGGAGGGTTGGTTCGCGCGGCACGGGGACAGCTCCCCACGCCTGATCAACATGTATGGGATCACCGAGACGACGGTGCATTCGACGTTCCGGGTGATGCGGCAGGCGGATGTCACCTCTGGGGTGAGCCGGGTCGGAGTGCCGATGCCGGATCTGCGGTTGTATGTGCTGGATGGGGCGGGTCGTCCGGTGCCGGTGGGTGTGGTCGGGGAGATTTACGTCGGTGGGGCGGGGGTGACCCGCGGCTATCTGGACCAGCCCAGCCTGACTGCGTCGCGGTTCGTGGCTGATCCGTTCGCTGGTGATGGTGGGCGGATGTATCGCAGTGGTGATCTGGCGCGGTGGAGCGCCGATGGGGATTTGGAGTTCGCCGGCCGTAACGACTTCCAGGTGCAGGTGCGGGGTTTCCGGGTGGAGTTGGGTGAGGTCGAGGCGGCTTTGCTGCGGGTGCCGGGTGTGTCGCAGGCGGTGGTGAGCCAGGAGCTGGTCGCCTATTACGTCGGTGAGGGTGTGGACGCGGCGAGCCTTCGTCAGCATCTGGCCACTGAACTTCCGGGTTATATGGTTCCGGCCGCGTTCGTCGCGCTGGAGGCGATGCCGTTGACGCCGAGTGGCAAGCTGGATCGCAAGGCGCTGCCCGCTCCGGGTGGCGATGCCTTCGCCCGGGCCGGTTATCAAGAGCCCGACGGGCCTGTGGAACGGGTCATTGCCGAGGTCTGGGCGGAGTTCCTCGGTCAGGAACAGATCGGCCGGTTCGATGATTTCTTCGCGTTGGGTGGGCATTCGCTGCTGGCGGTGTCGCTGGTGGAGCGTCTGCGTGAGCGCGGGATCACGACGGATGTGCGTGCGGTCTTCGCTCATCCGACCGTGGCGGGGCTGGCAGGGGCCACCGTCACCGCCTCGGCGGATGCCGTCGAGGTCCCGGTCAATCTGATCAGGGACGACACGACCGTTATCACCCCCGGCATGCTGCCGCTGGTCGAGCTGTCTCAGGAGCAGATCGATCGGGTTGTCGCCGCTGTTCCTGGTGGGGTGGGGAATGTGCAGGACATTTATCCTTTGGCGCCGTTGCAGGAGGGGATGCTCTTCCACCACCTGATGTCCCCGGAACGCGACGCATACGTCCTGGAGCACCTGCTCGCCGTGGACACCAGAGAACGTCTCGACAGCTTTATCGACGCGCTGCGGACGGTGATCGACCGACACGACGTACTGCGTACCTCGTTTCACTGGGAAGGACTGCCGCAGCCGGTCCAGGTGGTTCAGCGGCGGGTCGAGTTGGTTGTGGAGGAGAGCGACGGCCCGATCGAGAGGGTCGACCTCACCACCGCGCCCCTGCTGCGCGTTCGGATCATGCCCGACCCAGAGCGGGACCGCTGGCTGCTGCGGGTGGTCATGCACCACATCATCGGCGACCACAGCACCCTGGACCTCGTCCAGAAGGAGATCGCCGCCGTCCAGGCCGGCCGGACCGACCTCCTCCGTACGCCGGTGCCGTACCGGAACGTGGTCGCACAGGCGGTGCTCGGAGTGTCCGAGGCGGAGCATGAGGAGTTCTTCACCGGCATGCTGGCCGGGGTCGAAGAGTCATGTGCGCCCTACGGGATCCTGGACTTGCACGGCGACGGCACGGACATCGCCGAGGCCGGCGTGATCCTGGACGAGGCGGCCGTGGAGAAGGCCCGGGAACTTGCGCGCCGGGCAGGCGTCTCGCCGGCGTCGGTCTTCCATCTGGCGTGGGCGCTGGTGCTGGCTCGGTTGACCGGTCGTGATGATGTGGTGTTCGGGACGGTGTTGTTCGGTCGTATGCAGGGTGATGCGGGCAGTCGCCGTGGGGTTGGCGCGTCGATCAACACCCTGCCGGTCCGTATCGACACTACTGGCCGGACCGTCACTGAGGGTGTCCGGGCGGCTCACGAGATGCTGACCGGTTTGATCCGGCATGAGCACGCCCCGTTGAGTCTGGCGCAGCGGTGCAGTGGGGTGCCGGCGGGGACGCCGTTGTTCACCAGCCTGCTCAACTATCGGCACAGCATCGCCGAAACCGCCGACGACCTCGACACCTGGCAGGGCATCCAGGCGTTGTCCGGCCGGGAGCGCACCAATTACCCGGTCACGGTATCCGTCGACGACACCGGCGCGGGGTTCGCGGTCACCGCCCAGACTCAATCGCCGATTGATCCGGCTCGGGTGTGTGCGCTGCTTGTCCAGGCCTTGTGGGAGCTGGTTGAGGGCGATCGTGTGCTGGCTGAGCTGGATGTGCTGTCGGACGCTCAACGGTGTGAGGTGGTGGCGTACGGGCATCCGTCGCCGGTGGTGCCGGTGGGGTTGAGTGTGCCGGAGGTGTTCGCGGCGCAGGTGCGGCGCACACCGCATGCGAGGGCGATCGGCCACGTCACCTACGCCGAGCTGGATGTGATGGCGAACCGGGTGGCGAACCGGCTGCGCGAGCTGGGGGTGATCCGGGGTGCGCGGGTGGTGGTGCGTGCTCCGCGTAGTGCCGAGCTGGTGGCCGTCTTCCTGGGCATTTTGAAGGCCGGCGGTGTCTACGTGCCGGTGGACATGGGCTATCCGGAGGCGCGGGTGGCGCAGATCATTGCTGATGCCGTCCCGGTGGTGGTGCTCGACGACCTTACCGACGTCCTCAGTGGCGTCCTCAGTGGCGTCCTCAGTGGCGGTGATGCCGCCGATTCCGGCATGCCGGTGCGGGTGTCGGTGTCGGATGCGGCCTATGTCATGTACACCTCGGGTTCGACGGGCGCGCCC
>NZ_SMKP01000362.1:0-2993 GCF_004349015.1 Nonomuraea diastatica | reverse complement strand
GCCCTGTCCCGCGCTGCCCCCGCCCTGGCCTCCGCCAACCCGGAGACCTGGGCCGGGGCCCGATCCACTCGGCGAAGCGGGCGACTTCCCGGGCGCAAGGGTGCTCGTGGCTGACGTTCCGGTGGCCCGAGGAGAACGGTCGTAAGGGGCACACGAGGGCCCACACGTGTTCGGGCGCCAAGCCGCTCGCGGTGCCGTTCCGGGATGGATGGCGAGGTGCGCCGCGGCACTTTCGTGAAGGCCACAGGAAGCTGCTCCACCTGCGAGAGCGTCCGGTCTCATGGCGGCTGGGAGTCCGTACGTCGGCGGCGTGTTTTGTCAGTGCTGAGCGGTAGCGTTTGCTCAGAATGCTGGACGGAAGGAGAGGCCGTGGGCGAGCCATCCACTGAGGTCGCCGGGGTGCCGGTGCCCGCGCTCAAGCGGCATGCCGAGCTGAGCGAGCTGGTCGAGGAGGCCCGCTGGCGCTACTACGTGCTCGACCAGCCCACAGCCAGCGACGCCCAGTTCGACGAGTGGTTCAGGGAGCTGCTGGCGCTGGAGGAGGCGCACCCGTCGCTCCAGACGCCCGGCTCGCCCACCCAGCAGGTGGGCGCGCCGGTCAGCGGCGACTTCGCCAAGGTCCGCCATCTGGCCAGGATGGAGAGCCTCGACAACGCCTTCAACGACGCCGACATGGCGGCCTGGCAGGTGCGCGCCGAGCGGCTGGCCGAGGGAGACCCCGGCCCCTACCTGTGCGAGCTCAAGATCGACGGGCTCGCGATCGCCCTGGTCTACCGCGACGGCAAGCTGGAGCGCGCCGCCACCAGGGGCGACGGGCGCACGGGTGACGACGTGACGGCCAACGTGCGCACCATCAAGGGCGTGCCCCACCGGCTCAAGGGCGACGACGTGCCGAGCCTGGTCGAGGTGCGCGGCGAGGTCTACATCCCGGTCGAAGACTTCAAAAAGCTCAACGAGCAGCTCGTCGAGCAGGGCAAGCCGCCCTTCGCCAACCCGCGCAACTCCGCGGCGGGCACGCTGCGGCAGAAGGACCCGCGCATCACGGCGCAGCGCCCGCTGCGCATGCTGGTGCACGGCATCGGCGTCTGGGAAGGCGCGACGGAACCGCGGGCGCAGTCGGAGGTCTACGACCGGCTGCGCGAGTTCGGGCTGCCGGTCAGCGACCTTTACCAGGTGTTGCCAGGTCTCACCGAGATCAACGAGTTCATCGAGCACTACCAGGTGCACCGCCACGACCCGCCCTACGAGATCGACGGGGTGGTCGTCAAGGTCGACGACTTCCGCACGCAGCGTGAGCTGGGCTCCACCTCGCGCGCTCCGCGCTGGGCGATCGCCTTCAAATATCCGCCGGAAGAGGTCAACACCAAGCTGCTCGACATCCAGGTGGGCGTCGGGCGCACCGGGCGCGTCACCCCTTATGCCGTGATGGAGCCGGTCGTGGTGTCGGGCTCGACCGTCGAGCGGGCCACGCTCCACAACGCCGCCGTCGTGGCCAAGAAGGGCGTGTTCATCGGCGACACCGTGGTTCTGCGCAAGGCGGGCGACGTCATCCCCGAGATCGTCGGGCCGGTGGCGGCGCTGCGCGACGGGTCCGAGCGGGAGTTCGTCATGCCGACGCAGTGCCCGGAGTGCGGCACCACGCTGGCTTACGAGAAGGAGGGCGACGCTGACCTTCGTTGCCCCAACGCGCGTGCCTGCCCCGCCCAGATCCGCGAGCGCATCTATTTCGCGGCCGGGCGGCGCGCGCTCGACATCGACGGCCTCGGCTACGTCGCGGCGACGGCGCTCAGCCAGCCGCTGCCGCCGCAGCAGCCGGTGGTGCGCACTGAGGCAGACCTGTTCGACCTGACGCTCGACCAGCTGATCCCGATCAAGTCGGTGGTCCGCGATCCCGACACCGGCCTGCCCAAGATCGACCCCAAGACGGGGGAGCAGAAGGTCGTCTCCTTCTTCTCCAACATCAACGGCGAGCCCAGCCAGAACGCGCTGCAACTCATCGAGGAGCTCGAGCGAGCCAAGCAGGTGCCGCTCGCGCAGGTGCTGGTCGCCCTGTCGATCAGGCACATCGGCCCGCCCACGGCCCGTGCCCTGGCCGACGCCATGAGGTCGATCGACGCGATCATGAACGCCTCGGAGGAAGAGCTGGCCGCGGTCGAGGGCATCGGGCCCAGGGTGGCGGCCACGATCCGGGATTGGTTCGCGGTCGACTGGCACCGCGCGATCGTCGACAGGTGGCGTGCCGCCGGGGTCCGCATGGAGGACGATCCTGCCCCCGAGAAAGGCCCGCAGACCCTGGAGGGGATGACGTTCGTGGTCACGGGCACGCTGGAGGGCTACACCCGCGACTCCGCCGCCGCCGAGCTGACCGGAAGGGGCGGGAAGGTCGCCTCGTCGGTGTCGAAGAAGACGTCGTTCGTGATCGCGGGCGACAATGCGGGGTCGAAATATGACAAGGCGGTCAGCCTTGGCGTGCCGATCCTCGACGGTGCGGGCTTCGAAATCCTCCTGAACGAAGGTCCGCAGGCGGCCGCCGAGGCCGTGACCACACCCGGGTCCTGACCCTGTCCGGCGATGACGCGAGTCCAAGGGTTCGTACGGGCTCAGCCGTCGCAGGGGCGGGGCCGGTTTGCACCGGAGTGGTTGGCCCGTATGGGAGCGGTCGGTTTGCGAGGGCTCGGGCGCGGGTGGCGACCGCGGTTCCGGCATGGGTGAGTGTGGGTTCGGACCAGGTGCTGTAAGGGCGACCGCGCCCTGAAGGATGACCGTGCTCCGAGAGGGGACCTCTCATGCGGTCCGTGCCCGGATCCCCCCGTGGATGGGTTCCCGTGGCCGGGCGTGTGCCCTGACCGGCTCTGGTCCTGATCGGGTGCGTTTCGCGACCAGGTCTGTTCCTTGACCGAGTGGAGTCCGGTTGGCGCGGGCGCCGCGTGTCCGGGCTGGGTCCGGGCTGGTCCGATGGGGTGCGGGGCGGCAGGTCGGATTGAGTCCGATGG
>NZ_SMKP01000361.1:0-3083 GCF_004349015.1 Nonomuraea diastatica | reverse complement strand
CCGCCTCGGTCACGCGCCGCCCCCGCCACCACCGCAGCCACCACCACCGCAGCCACCGCCACCGCCTCCGCTGTCTCCGCCGCTGCTGCCGCCGCCGCTGAAGTCGCCGCCGCCGTGGCCGCCGCCCGAGTGCGATCCGGAGCGGTCGGAGCCGAACAGGCTGCCGAAGTCGAAGAAGCCCCCGCCGCACGATCCTCCGCCGGAGCCGACGGCGGTGCCGTGGAGCGGGATGCTCGTCCTGCCGTACGATCCGCAGTGCCCCGGAGCGCAGCACGCGGCGCGCGATCGGGTCCTGGTCCGGGTGTCGCGGCGCAGCGTGTCCGCGAGCCGCCGGTCGGGCAGCTTCGTCAACCCGTGCAACGCCACCGCGCCGATGTCGTCGGAACTCTGCCACGTGCCTCCCGCGAGGACCTGGATGTCCGCCCGCTCCAGCGCCGTACGTCCGGCCTTGGTGAGCGGGTCGGCCAGCCGGCGGCGGAGCAGGTACGAGCAGACGAGCCCGGCCACGGCGGCCACGGCCGCGATCGCGACCGCGCCCCCAGGGACGTGCAGGGCCGCGCCCACCGCGGCCGCGAGCACCGCCAGCGCGGCGAGGACGACCAGCAGGCTCGTACGCCGCCGCGCCCTCACCCGGGCGGCCGGCGGCATCAGGTAGCCGCGCCGCAACAGGGGCGTGGACAGCAACCGCATCGCTTCCGCGTCGCCGACGCCGTGGCGCACCTCGGCCGCGGTGGATCCGCCCACGCCGGCCTTGATCTGCCCGTAGACCGCCCGCTCGATCCGGACCCGCTTGTTCGGCCGGAACCCCTGCACCGGCGTGACGACCCCCTCGCCGGACACCCGCACCCCGCCCTGGGCGACCAGTGACACCAGCGCTGTGTTGACCACCCGGCGCGGCCCGCCCGCGAGATAGGCCGCCTGGTAGAGGTCGAGCGGAGAGCCGGTGGCGGCCGCCGTCCGGGATCGGGCGGCGGACAGCGCCAGTTGTGTGCGTGTCGCGGCGAGGGCGATGAGTGCGACCAGCGAGATGGCGATCGCGTAGGAAACCCCGTCCATGTGTCTCCCCTTGGGCAGAGAAATGATGAAACGCAGGCGGCCCCCTGTGCTTGAAAGACGTTTCCCGTCCGGCCGGCGGTTCCTCGGCGGGTTGGCAGAACGAGCAGAAGTGCCGCGAGCGGGGTCCGTGACCGGATGGCCACCGTGCCGCGCCGGCCCGCCGCGACCGTCTCGGCATGGAACGCGTGGCCCGTGGACGGCGCGTGCCCGTAGGGGCTTTCACCAGGAAATATCCTGATACGGCGGGGCCCGGGCGGGCAGGGACCTATGAGGGACCCATGCCTCTGCCGGACATGATGGCGCCACCCGGAGAGTGCCGTCAGGGGGTGTTCGTGATGCGCGACTCGGTGATGCGACAAGTGCGGAGATACCGGTTCGACCGCAATCCGCTGCGCCGCCGATCCGACCGCCTGGAAAGTCTCGCGCTGCTGATCGCCGTGCTGCTGATGATGCTCAGCGTGTGGCCCGCGGTGGCGGCCGGGCGGCAGACGTACCAGAACGCGGCGAGCACGGGCGCCGGCGGGCGGTCGCAGGTGGACGCGACGCTGCTGGCGGACGTGCCCGTCGGCCCGACGTCGTTCGGGTCGGTGCCCCGGAGCGGCCCGGCCGAGGCGCGGTGGACGATGCCCTCGGGGCAGGAGCACACCGGCCAGGTACGCGCGCCCGCCCTGGCCAAGGCGGGCACGAAGGTGCGGATCTGGGTCGACGAGGCCGGCCGGCCGGCGCTCCCGCCGCCGACCGCGGTGGAGATCCACGTCACCGGCGTGGTGACGGGGATGCTCGTGATGCTGGCCGCGGTGGCGGCGGTGCTGACGGCGCTGGCGGGCTTCCGGTGGCTGGTGGACCGCGGCCGGTATCGCGCGTGGGAGGACGCCTGGTCGCTGGTCGACGAACGGCGGCGCCGCCGCTCATAGGCGCATCCCCGTCCAGGGCGGCATCAAGGGTCCATCACGGCTGATCCCGCGCGGTCGGTGCGTGTGGTGATATTTCCGGCTATGGCCGTCGGGTGCCGACACGCCCGGCAGCGCGCAACCCCCGTAACCGGCGCAGGTGTGGTGTACACCCGGCGACATGCACAGAGGGTGGCACGTCGATGACTTACAGTTTCCCCGTCATTTTCAGTCATCGCCTGTTCAGGGGGACAGATGAGATCACGGACCATCCCGATCACGACGGCCGCCGCCCTGGCCATGGCCGGCCTCATGGTGCCGGTGGCCGCCGCGTCGGGGACCGGTCGGGCCGCTGCGCCCGTGGCGGGGACACCGGCGGACACGCGCCCGCGATGGCCGCACGGCGCGGACAGGTCGCCGGAGATGGACGCCCACGAATCGAGCGACTTCTGGACGCCCACCCGCATGGCGGCGGCGCTCGGCGCGCCCCTGCCGGAGACCGAGCTGACTCCGCACCACGGCGAGGGCGCGGCTCGGGTCACCGGTGTCCCGTCGTCCCAGCGGCTGACGCCCGGCGGTGACGGCAACGGCTACGGCCGGATCCGGCGCCCCTACGACAAACTCCCGCACACCCGCGCGGCCGGCCGGTTGTTCTTCGTCGACGCCCACGACAAGCTACGGTCCTGCACCGCGGCCGTGGTGCGCTCGCGCGACGAGTCGCTGATCGTCACCGCCGCGCAGTGCGTGTACGGCGAGCCCGGCGACCACCACGAAGGGGAGTACCGCCAGGATCCGCGGCACCACGGCTGGCATCGCCACCTGCTGTTCGTGCCCGCCTACGACGGGCGAGGGGAGCGGGAGCCGTACAGCCGCTGGGGGGCGGTGCGCGCGTGGAAGCCGAGCGCCTACACCGGCCACGAGGGCGGGGACGCCAACTCCCCGTACGACGTCGCGCTGGTGGAGGTGGAGAACGTCTACACCGACCAGACGTTGCAGGACCGGGTGGGCGGCTACACCGTGCTGCGCAACCAGGGAGGCGCCTTCAAGGTCAACACGGTCGGCTACCCCGCCGTGGACAAGGACCTCGCCTACAGAGGCAAGGACCAGATGTGGTGCCAGGGCCGCACCCGCCCGGCC
>NZ_SMKP01000360.1:0-3276 GCF_004349015.1 Nonomuraea diastatica | reverse complement strand
ATCCCCGCCACCGCCCACGCCCTCCGCGTGACCGGCATGTCCATCGACGACTTCGCGGCGATCGAGGTGAACGAGGCGTTCGCCTCCGTCGTGCTGGCCTGGACGAAGGAGACCGGCGCCGACCCCGCCAGGGTCAACCCGAACGGCGGCGCCATCGCGCTCGGCCATCCGCTCGGGGCGACCGGCGCGGTCCTGGCGGTGCGGCTGCTGCACGAGCTGGAGCGAACGGGCGGCACGTACGGCCTGCAGGTCATGTGCGAGGGTGGAGGCCAGGCTAACGTCACCGTCATCGAACGGCTCGTCCGCATGGGAGCGGCCTGACATCAGAAAATGCCACTAGCAAATAGGAAACTTTCCTATTAGATTGCGGGTCATGCCCATGAGCGGTGACCTGCTGCGCCTTGCCGACGCCGTCCTCTTCCCCGGTTTCGCCGGGCACGAGCCACCCGACTGGCTCCGCCGTCGGCTCGGTGAGGGGCTGGCCGGGGTGGCGCTGTTCTCGCGCAACATCGCCGGTCCGGCCCAGGTGGCCCGGCTGACCTCCGCGCTGCGCGCGGAGAACCCCTCGGTGCTCGTCGGCATCGACGAGGAGTCAGGCGAGGTCACCCGGCTGGAGGCGGCCACCGGCAGCAGCCGCCCCGGAGCGTACGCGCTCGGCGTGGTCGACGACGTGGCCATGAGCGAGACCCTGGCCGCGGACCTCGGCGCCGACCTGGCCCGCGCGGGCATCACGATCGACTTCGCCCCCTCCGCCGACGTGAACTCCAACCCGAACAACCCGGTCATCGGCCTGCGCTCCTTCGGCGCCGACCCCGCGCTGGTCTCCCGGCACGCCAGGGCGTTCGTCCGCGGCCTGCAGTCCGCCGGGGTGGCCGCCTGCGTCAAGCACTTCCCCGGCCACGGGGACACCACGGTCGACTCCCACCACGGTGTGCCCGAGATGGCCGCGGACGGCATCGAGGACGCGCTGCTGCCGTTCGCCGACGTCGTCAGGGAGGGCGTCAAGGCGGTCATGACGGGCCACCTCCTCGTGCCCTCGTACGACGGCGAACTGCCCGCCACGCTCAGCCCCAAGGTGCTCACCGGGCTGCTGCGCGAGGAGCTCGGGTTCCAAGGGATGATCATCACGGACGCCATCGAGATGGCCGCGGTGGCGGCGTCGTACGGGATCGGGGGCGCCTCGGCCCGCGCCATCGCCGCCGGGGCCGACGCGATCTGCGTCGGCGGCGAGCACGCCGACGAGGCCACCGCCGCCGGGATCCGCGACGCGATCGCCACCGCGGTGACCCAAGGACTGCTGCCCGAGGACCGGCTGGCCGACGCCGCTCGCAGGGTCCGCGAGCTGGCGGCATGGACCGCTTCCTCGGGCAGGCCCGCCGGAACCCGCGCCGGATCCCCGGGCGGAGGTGCGGGAAACGGCGTGCTTGGCGGGGCCGTGGGCGACGGCGGCGCCGGGCTGGTGGCCGCCCGGCGGGCCGTCAGGGTCGTCCGGCGCTCCACCACGCCGGAGCTGCCGCTGACCGCGGCCCCGCACGTGGTCGAGCTGGCGCCGGAGACGAACCTGGCCATCGACCGGCACACCCCCTGGGGCGTGGGCGAGCCGCTGACCGGGCTGCTGCCCGGCACCGTGGTCACGCGCATGACCGCAGGAGAGACGACAGGTCCGGCACTGGAACGGCTGCTCGGCGCGGCGGCCGCCCGCCCGCTGGTCGTGGTGGTCCGCGACGTGCACCGCCACCCGTGGCAGGAGGAGGCGCTGAGACACCTGCTGAGCGCCCGCAAGGACGTCGTGGTGGTCGAGATGGGCCTGCCCGCCCGCTCGGACCTCGGGGCCGTGCACATCGCCACGCACGGCTCCGCCCGGGTCTGCGGCTGGGCCGCCGCGGAGATCCTGGCCGGTAGTCTCTGAGACCGTGAACTTCGACGGCGAGGACCTCTCACACAAGGCGCTGGCCGAACGGCTCGCGGCCGGCGAGACACACGTCTTCCGCGGATGCGACCTGACGGAGGCCGACCTGTGGGGCGCCCCCCTGGCGGGGGCCCGCTTCGAGTCGTGTGTGCTGGAGCAGACCGACTTCCGCAAGGCCGACCTCGACGGGGCGGTCTTCACCGGCGGGGGCGGGATGCGCACCCGCTTCAACGACGCCGACCTCATCGACGTCACCTTCACCGACGTCGACCTGTCCTCGGCCCAGTTCGGCGGCGCGCTGCTCACCGACGTGTCGTTCACCGGCTGCCGCATGATCGGCGCCGCGCTGACCGCCTCGCGCGGCACCGGCTTCACGGTCACCCGCTCCAACCTGACCCTGGCCAACCTCGGAGGCTGCTCGCTGCGCGGCGAGCACATCGAGGGGGTTCGCTTCGACGACGCCGACCTGTCGGGCTGCGACTTCACCGAGGCCACGCTCAGCGACTGCCGCCTCATCGGCACGCGCCTGCTGAACACCACGTTCGCGAAGGCCGACCTACGGGGGGCCGACCTGGGGCAGCCCGACGACGCCAAGCTCCGGGCGTTCGCGGGCGCCGTCATCAACCAGACGCAGGCCAACGCCATCCTCGCCGCCCGCGGCATCACGGTCCTCTGACCCCGCAGGGACGAGGTCGTGAAGCCGGGGCGAGGCGGATCTCCACCCCGGCGGGATCAGCGCGACGGCAGGCGGGCCAGGGCTGTCTCGGCCTCGGCCATGACGCGGTCGATCAACTCCCGGCATGACGGCAGGTCGCCGATGACCCCCACCACCTGCCCGGACGCCAGCACCCCGAGATCCGCCCGCCCGTCCACCATGGCCGCCCGCAGCAGCACCGGCGTGTTGGCCGCCTGCAGCACCTGTGCCCAGGTCAGCTCCCTGCCCCGCCGCATCCGCCGCCCCTCGCGGATCAGCTCGGCCCATGACAACCCCGACAACCGCCGGAACCTGACGCCGTTCGCCACCGCCCGCACCAGCCGCGACCGCTCCAGCGAGGCCACGAACGGCGTCGGCAGCACCCTGTGCGGAACCCCGTCCACCTTGGTGGTCACCACGGTCTCCCGTGCCGCCAGATAGAGCTTCTTGACCTCGCCCGGCACGGGGGAGTCGCTGGTCAGCAGGAACCGGGTGCCCATGGCGATCCCGCAGGCGCCGTACGCCAGCGCCGCCACCAGCCCGCGCCCGTCGAAGAACCCACCGGCCGCGATCACCGGGATGTCCACGGCGTCCACGACCTGGGGCAGCAGCAGTGTCGTGGCGAGCGGCCCCGTGTGGCCCCCGCCCTCGCCTCCCTGCACGATCACCGCGT
>NZ_SMKP01000036.1:0-62350 GCF_004349015.1 Nonomuraea diastatica | reverse complement strand
GCATAAGAGACAGGGCTGGGGCAACTGCGCGGGGCCGTGCTCGCGGCCGTCGGGCTGGGGCTGCTCAACTCCTACGCGGAGTTCTGGTCGGACGCCTCGCTCGCGAAGGTCATCGTGCTCGCCGCCATCATCGCGTTCCTGCAGGTGCGGCCGCAGGGCATGTTCGTGCTCAGATCGAGGGCGCTCACATGATCAGGAGGAACCTGCCCTTCGCGACCGTGGCCGTGATCGTGCTCGTGGCCGCCCCGCTGCTGCTGGAGCCGTTCCGGCTGAGCCTGCTGGCCAAATACCTGTGCTATGCGATCGTCGCGCTCGGCATCGGGCTGGCGTGGGGGCAGGGCGGCATGCTCACCCTCGGCCAGGGCGTGTTCTTCGGGCTCGGCGGCTACTCCATGGCGATGTACCTCAAGCTCACCGAGGGCGGCGGGTTGCCCGACTTCATGGTGTGGAGCGGGGTGGAGGAGCTGCCCGCGTTGTGGGTGCCGTTCGCCAGCCCGGTCTTCGCCCTGGGCATGGCCGTGCTGGGGCCGATGGCGATCGCGGTCATCCTGGGCACGCTGGTGTTCCGGCAGCGGGTGCGCGGCGCGTACTTCGCGATCCTCACCCAGGCGCTGGCCGCCGCCATGGTCATCCTGCTGGTCGGGCAGCAGGGCCTGACCGGCGGCACCAACGGCATGACGAACTTCTTCGACCTGTTCGGCCAGGACCTCGCCGAGGACTCCACACAGCGCGGCCTCTACCTGGCGGTGGCGTCCGTGCTGGGCGTCCTCTACCTCGCCACCCGCCAGCTGGTGAACAGCCGGTACGGCCGGCTGCTCGTCGCGGTCAGGGACGGCGAGGACCGGGTGCGCTTCCTCGGCTACGACCCGGCCCTGGTCAAGACCGTCACCTTCGCCGTGTCGGCGGGCATGGCGGGGCTGGCGGGAGCGCTGTTCGTCCCGGTCGTCGGCATCATCTCGCCCGCCCTGCTCGGCGTGGTGCCGTCGCTGGAGCTGGTCGTCGCGGTGGCGGTCGGCGGCCGGCACGCGCTGGCCGGGGCCGTGCTCGGCGCCGTCGTCATGGGCTACGCCCAGACGGCGTTCAGCGAGCAGTTCGCCGACGGCTGGCTCTACCTGCAGGGCGCCCTGTTCATCCTGGTCATGACGCTCGCCCCGAAGGGGATCATCGGGGTGGCGGAGAGGTTGCGACGTGCTCGAACTACGTGACGTTCAGGTGGTGTTCGACGGCTTCCGCGCGCTCGACGGCGTGGACCTGACCGTGCCCGACGGCGAGCTGCGCTTCCTCATCGGGCCCAACGGCGCGGGCAAGACCACGCTGATCGACGTGATCACCGGCCTGACCAGGCCGGCGGCGGGCAGCGTGCGCTTCGCCGGCCACGACCTGATGGGCAGGAAAGAGCACCAGATCGTCCGGCTCGGCGTCGGCCGCACGTTCCAGACGTCCGTCGTCTTCGAGGAGCTCACCGTGGTCGAGAACCTCGACCTGGCCGCCGGCTTCCGAAAGCCGCTGTGGTCGCTGGCCAGACGGCGCAAGGGCGTGTCCGAGGCCGTCGCCGAGGCGCTCGCCAGGACGGGGCTAGAAGAGCTCGCCGAACGTTCAGCCGGGATTCTCTCCCACGGCCAGCGCCAGTGGCTCGAGATCGGGATGCTGCTGGCGCAGCGGCCCCGGCTGCTGCTCCTGGACGAGCCGGTCGCGGGCATGTCCAAGGACGAGCGCGAGCGCACCGGCGAGCTGCTCACGCGGATCGCCGACGACCACACGGTGGTCGTGGTGGAGCACGACATGGAGTTCCTGCGGCGGCACGCCTCGACGGTGACCGTGCTGCACGAGGGCAGGGTGCTCGTGGAGGGTTCGGTGGACCAGGTCAGCGCCGACCCCCGCGTGCAGGAGGTCTATCTGGGGAGGAAGGCGAGCGATGTTGTCGGTAACCGGCCTTGAGTCGAGGTACGGAAGGGCGCGCGTGTTGTTCGGCGTCTCGCTGGAGGTCGGGCCGGGGCAGCTCGTGTGCGTCATGGGCCGCAACGGCGTCGGCAAGACCACGCTGCTCAACACCGTCATGGGGGTGCTGCCCGCGGTGGCCGGCACGGTCACGTTCGACGGGCGTGACGTCACCGGGCTCAGGCCGCACGAGCGGGTGCGGCTCGGCATGGGGTACGTACCGCAGGGCCACCAGTGTTTCCCCCAGCTGTCCGTCCAGGGCAACCTGCTGGTGACCCTGGAGGCCGCCAAGCAGCCCAGGCAGGCCGTCGACGAGGCCCTCGACCTCTTCCCCGCCCTCAAACCGCTGCTCAAGCGGAGCGCAGGCCACCTGTCGGGAGGCCAGCAGCAGCAGCTCGCCATGGCCCGCGCCCTCGTGATCAGGCCGAGGATGCTCATCCTCGACGAGCCGACCGAGGGCATCCAGCCCTCGATCATCCTGGAGATCGAGGCGGCCATCGAACGCCTCCACACCGCCGGGCTGGCCGTGCTGCTCGTGGAGCAGTATCTGGACATCGCGCTGCGGCTGGCCGACACGTTCGTCATCCTCGACGGCGGGCACGTGGTGCGCACCGGCACCGCCGAGGACCTGCACCGCGAGGACGTGCGCCGCCTGCTGGCCGTGTGAGGCCCCCGGCTCACTGGGGGTCACTGCGGGCGTCACTGCGGGCGTCACTGCGGGCGTCACTGTGGGGGTCACTGCGCCAGGAACGCCCGGGTGTTCGCGGCGGACCGCCGGTCGCCGGTCGTCTCGAAGACCTCCAGCGCCGCCTCGGCCAGCTCGCGCGCCCGCCCCGTCGCGCCCTCCGCCCGGTTGACCCGGGCCAGGGCCAGCAGCGCGTGCGCGTCCAGCAGCCGGTCGCCGAGGCGTACGGCGATGCCCCTGGCCTGCTCGGCGGCGGCCCTGGCGGCCGGTTTGGCGGCCTGCGCCAGGCGTACCGCCGACAGGTCGAGCAGGGTGTCGGCCTGCCGGTGCCGGTCGCCCAGCTCCGCCAGGCGCTCGACGGCGGCCGCCAGTAGCGCGCCGGCCTCGTCCAGCTGGCCGGTGCGGCGCAGCACCGCGCCCAGCACGCGCTCGGCGTCGGCCGCGTCGCGCTCGTTGCCGGCCTCCTTCAGGCAGGCACGCAGCGCCCGCTCGGACTCCTCCAGCCGCCCCAGCCCCAGGTGGACGCGGGCCATCCGGCGTACGGCGTGGTTGACGTCGCGGGCGCGGCCCGGCCGCCGGACCATCTCCAGCGCGCGCCCCAGCCGCTCGTACGCGCGCTCCCACTCCCGCTCGGCCAGATGCAGATCGCCCAGGTCCAGCAGGATCAGCGCCTCGCCCCGGTCGTCGGCCGACCGCCGCACCGACTCCAGCGCCGGCCCGGTCACGGCCCGCCAGTCGTCGAGGAAGCGGTGGCGTTCGAGATAGGGCGCCAGCAGGTGCGCCAGCAGGTGCGCCAGCCGCCAGCACTCGTCGTCGAGCCCCGCCGCGTGCAGGTCGGCGACCAGGCTCACCAGGAACGCCCGCTCGGCCGCCAGCCATTCGACCGACTCCCTGATGTCCCTGGTGGCCACGGCCGTCGCCGGGTCGCCCGACACCAGCGAGAATCGCGAGGCCCGCACCCTGGCCAGCACCACCGCCGCCAGCCTCGCCAGCACCCCGGGGACGGGCTGCTCACGGGCGAACAACACGGTCAGACCGTGCATCCGATAACGAACCTGGCCCGCCACGTCGACCCCGTGCGTCTCCAGCAGGCCCGCGTCCACCAGCGCCTCGGCCTGCCCGCCAAGCTGCTCGGTCACCCAGTCGGCGAAGTCGGGCGCCGACAGCGCGCCGAGCCCGCGCAACGTCAGCCGGGCCGGCTCCGGCAGCCCGTCGAAGCCGATCGCGAGCACACTGCGCACCGTCTGGTCGCCCGCGTGCAGCCGGTCGAGCCGCTCGTGCTCGTCCTCCAGCAGGCGCACCAGATAGTCGACGGTCCACTCCGGCCTGGCGGCCAGCCGGGAGCCGGCGATGCGCAGCGCGATCGGCAGCCCGCCGCAGAACCGCGCCAGCCGGCGCATGGCGTCGTCCGCCGCGCGGCCAGAACACCTCGCGAGCAGGTCGAGCGCCTCCCCGTCGTCCAGCACGCCGACGGACAACCGCCGCGCCCCGGTCAGCCCGCCGAGCGGGGAACGGCTGGTCACGACCGTCGGGCAGGACGTCAGCAACGGCCGCACCTGCGCCTCTCCGGCCGCGTTGTCCAGCAGCACCAGCACCGTGCGGCCGGCCGCGTACGTGCGGAAGAGCCGTTCGCGCTGCTCCAGCGACGCGGGGATCGCCTGGGCCGGGCAGCCCAGCCAGCGCAGGAAGTCCTCCAGCACCGCCGAAGGCGCCGCCGTCTCGCGCAGGTCGGCGTACAGGATGCCGTCTGGGAAACTCTCGCGCCGCCGCCAGGCCGCGTGCACGGCCAGCGCCGACTTGCCCGCGCCCGCCTGGCCGTGGACCACGACCTGGCCGCCGACCACCTGGTCGAGCAGGTCGGCCCGCCCCGTGAAACCCGCCACGTCGGGCGGCAGCAGCACCGGCGGGCCCGCCGACACGTGCAGCGACGCGTCGTCGTGCAACAGGCGGTGGTAGAGCAGCTGCAACTCCGGGTCGGGCTCGATCGCGTGGCCGCCGTCGAGCTGGTCGCGCAGCACCGCGTACGCGGCCAGCGCGTCCACCCGGCGGCCGCTGCGGTAGAGGGCCAGCATGTACTGGCCGCGGAAACGTTGCCACGTCGGGTGCTGCCGGGTCAGCCGGCGCAGCTCGACCAGCAGCTCGCGGTGGCGGCCCGCGTCGAGACCGGCCTGCAGCCCGCGCTCCAGGGCGAGCAGCCGCAGCTCGCCGAGCTCCTCGCGGAGCCGGCGCGTCTCCGACCACCGCTCGCCCTCGGGGTCGACGTCCTCCAGCACCTCGCCCCGCCACAACTCCAGCGCCTCCTCGTAGGCGCCCTAGTCGACCAGCAGCCGGAACCGGTCGACGTCGAGCCCGCCGTCGCCGGCGGCCAGCACGTACGACCCTGACACCGTGCCGATCACGTCTTTCCCGAGCAGCTGCCTGAGCCGGCCGACGTAGCCGCGGATCAGAGAGTCGGAGCGGTCACCTCCCTCGCGAGGCCACAACAGCCGCCGCAGCCGTTCGACGGTCAGCGGGTGACCGGCGTTGAGCAGGAACATGGCCAGCAGATCGCGGAGCTTGGGCGTCGTGGGCGTCAGATCCCGGTCGCCGTCGGCCACCTCGAGCGGCCCCATGATGCGAAAGTCCACACGACCCTTCCTTCGAGGATTCGAGGAGAGCTGCCGATCAGAATGGCACACCGCAGCGTGTCAGGACGCCCAGGCGCGGGCCGTCCGCACGATCTCCTCCAGGTGGCCGCTGTGCGCGCCGTGCCAGTAGACCTGGCCGCACTCCCCGCACCGGCCGTAGGCGTCGTAGCTGCGCCGCGTGCCCGCCGCCAGCAGCGGCTCGACCTCGACCTTGTCCACCTGCTCCAGCTCGCCGTTGCACGCGGTGCAGCGGGTCCACGGGCGCAGCGGCGGCGCGAAGCGCTCCAGCAGGTCGCGGAGCTGGTCGGCGGGGCGCGAGCCGCGGACGTACGCGCCCAGCCACAGCGCGCGGCGGCGCAGCAGGCCGCGGTCCTGCGTGAGCAGCACCCGCCGCTCCTCGTTCGCCTGCACCACCAGCGCCGGATCGTCCATGTCGTTGTGGTAGGCGGTGTCGATGCCGAGCAGCCGCAGCCGCCGCGCCAGCGTGCCCAGATGCACGTCCAGCAGGAACCGCGGCTTCTCCGGCAACTGCTGCGGACGTGGCACCGGATGCACCTCCACCACGTCGCCGGGCGCGGGCTGGTAGGACGGAGGCACGCCGTGATCGCCGGCCACGATCAACGGGCCGACCTCCGTCAGCGGGATGCCGATCGACTCGACGTGGTGCCCCAGCGTGGAGGTGCCGTCGGGGGCCACCTCCTGCCACTCCCGTCGCCGGCTCACCGGCAGGAACATCCTCAGCTCGGAGGCGATGCGCAGGCGTGCAGTCACAATCCCCATTCTGGTGGACCGGACAACGGGAATTCATGCTGATATCTCCCGGGACGCGCTCACCGAAGCGGTGGATTCGCGTTCTTCGCCCGTTCCAGCGCCAGGTCGGCCCACCACTGGCCGCCGTCCGGCGACACGACACCGCGCACGGGATCCTCCTCGCCGCCGGCGCCGCGCCTGCACCGGCCGCTCGACGTGCCCGGCCGCGCGATCCACAGGTACGCGTCAACCAGCTCCTCACCCGTCTCCGTGGTGGGCCGCGGGCCGACGCCCCTGCCCGGAGGGTTGCACCACACCTGCGGGTCCGCGTATTTCTTCTCCGGCGTCCACGAGCCCTGGCCGTTCCTGGCGGTGTCGATCACGAAGTGCGGCATCCGCGACCGGTCCACCGGCGTGTCCTGCGGGCACTCCTCGCGGCCCGTCCTCAGCTGGACGCTGACGCAGGCCGACAGCGCCTTGCCGTATTCGACGCTCTTCTCCGTACGCTGGTAGCCGGCGGTGTTGACGAAGAACCCGTCCGCCTCCTCGACCCCTGCCCCGATCAGCCGCCGCGCCATGACGTCGGTGCCCGGCCAGTAGTCCTGGCTGCCGTCGAGGTAGACGGCCGTGCGGGGGTTGGACCTGAGGCTCCGCACGGCCTGCCTGAGGTCCCGGTAACGCTGCTCGGGGGAGCCGTCCGCGTCGCACTTCCGCGTCCCCGGCAGCTTGACCAGGCTGGACGGCTCCAGGATGACCACCGCCCGGGCCTGGCCGATCTGGCGGGCGATGCCCGTGATCCACTCCTGGTACGCGGTCATGTCCTTCGGCTCGATCGGCAGGCAGTCGCTGCCCGGCATGGAATTGATCAGGAACACCGGGACACCGCCCGCCTTCTCGGCCGCCTCGATCGTGACGTCCACCTCCGACCTGACCTCGGGCTGGTCGAGCCGGATGGCGTGGGGGACCGCGGCCAGCCTGCTCATCAGCTCCGCGTCCTCGGGGCGATCCTGCTTCCACAACGTCGCCTGCCTGCTCGCGCCGGGCTCGGGCGGGGAGTGGAACGACACCTTCCCCTGGGCCATGAGCGGGTTGCGGATTGCGCCCGCCGGCCGGGTCGCGTCCTGACCTGTGGTGCTGCTCTGATCGGCGGTGCCGTTCTGTCCGGAGGTGGCAGCAAGGGTGGGGGTGACTTCGTCCACCGTCGTGGTGTCCGAGGTGCCCCGGTCACGCCACATGAGCGCCGCCGACACCCCGGCCACCGCCACGACCACGGCCGCGGCGGCCGCCGTCAGCCTGCGCCGCCCGCCCGCCGCCACGAGCCGCGACACCCCGCGCCTTCGGGCATTCCGCGGCCCACCGCTCCGCGCACCTTCCGGACCGCTGTGATCTAACAGGCTTCCCGGACCGTGGTGACCCCCCGGGCCTCCGGAACCGTGGTGACTCCCCGAACCCCCGGAACCGTCGCGACGTCCCGGACCTCCCGGGCTTCCCGTGGTCGGCCCGGCGGTGCCACCAGGAGCGGTCGGCCGCCCGCCTTCCCACGCGCCTCCCGGCAGCGCCCCACCGCCGCCTGGCCTGCTCACCGCGGCACCGGCGCCGGCGCCGCCTGCCGCACCTGATCCCGCCCCCGCACCTCTGCTGCCGCCTTCCTCGCCTGTTCCCGCGACACCGCCTCCTGGCACCGGCGCGCCAGGGCCGGTGGTGGTGCTCAGCCCCGAGGCGCCGGGACCCGGCACGGCCGAGGTGCTGAGGCGGTCCATCAGATCCTGGGCCGTCGGGCGTTGTGCGGGGTTCTTGACCAGTGACGCCACCACCAGGTCCCGCAGCGACCCCGTGAGCCCGCGCAGATCGGGGGTTTCGTTGACGATGCGCAGCAGGACCGTCGGCACCGAGCCCGACCCGAACGGCGGCACGCCCCCGGCGGCGAAGGCGACCGTACAGCCCCACGAGAAGATGTCCGACGGCGGCCCGATGGTGGCGCCCGACACCTGCTCGGGCGACATGTACGACGGCGTCCCCACGATCGCGCTGCTCATTTCCGCGTCGGCGAGCTGCGCGATGCCGAAGTCGATGACCTTGGGCCCCACCTGCGACAGCAGCACGTTCGACGGCTTGAGGTCGCGGTGCACCACCCCTGCCCCGTGGATGGCGCGCAGGGCCATGGCCACCGAGGCGGCCAGGCCGTCGAGAGCCGAGCCCTTGAGCGGCCCCGAGGAGCGGACGACGTCACCCAGGCTGGGCCCTTCGACGTATTCGGTGACCAGGTAGGCCAGCTCGCCCTGGACGTCGGCGTCGAGGACGGGAGCGGTGCAGAACCTGGCGACCCGCTTGGCGGCGGCCACCTCGCGGGCGAAACGGCGCCTGAAGTCGGCGTGCGCGTCCAGCCTGGCGTGGATCAGCTTGACGGCCACCTGCGTGCCGTCGGGAGAGCGGCCCAGGTAGACGACGCCCATGCCGCCTTCGCCCAGCCTTCCCAGGAGGGTGTACGGGCCCACCTGCCTGGGGTCTCCGTCTCTCAGCGCCTCCATGGTCATAGAGGGCCAGGTTAGCTCCCCGCGCGCCGGATGATCCATGCGTCGGACTCGACGCGTCTACACCTCCATGCGCCACGCGTTCCACTCGTCGAAGAGCTCGAATCCCATGGCCTCGTTGATGGCGAGCATGTGGGTGTTGCTGGTGGCGTTCCAGGTGATGACGCGTTCGACGTGCGGCTCGCACTCGCGCAACCACAGCAGGTTGCCCAGCTTGAGCAGCAGGCCAAGGCGATGGCCGCGGTGCGCGCCGAGCACCGTCGTGTCGGCCTGCCCCGCCCAGCCGTCGGAGCGGTCGGCGTTGACGTAGATGCGTGTGTAGCCCGCCGGGGCGCCGTCGGAGTCGCGTCGGGCGATCGAGGTGTAGCAGGTCTGGCCCCCGGGGACGATGCCCTCCTCGCGGTGCCGCAGGCGCTGGGGGCTGAAGTTCGAGTCCTCGACGCCGCTGTCGCGCGGAGCGTCGTTCATGCCGCCCATCAGCGTGGCGAGGTCGGGCACGAGCTCGGGGCCCGCGGGCCCGGCGAACCGTTCGACGTGGTAACCGGCGACCTCGGGGATCATCCGTTCGAGCGCCGCCCAGTCCACCTTGCGCAGGTCGAGCATGCGGCGGGCCTCGACGAGCGCCACCTTCATGCCGCGGGCGCGCGCGAAACGGGCGCCGGTACCGGTGGCCTTGGTCTCCGCGAGCAGCAGGCGCCTGCCGTGATGGCGCAGGCGGTCGAGCAGGTGCCCGAACAGCTCCGTCCCGAGCCCGCGGCGCTGGTGCTCAGGCCGTACGGCGAACGGGAAGACCGTCCCGATATGGGTGTTGTCGAGCATCGGGAGCGACAGGCCGTAGCCGCCGGCGACCTTGCCGTCCGCGACGGCCACCCAGACCTCGGCCCGCCCGCTGGGGCTGTGCGCGCAGACGTCCCTGCGGAAGCGGGGGAGCCTCGGCTGAGGGCCTGTGTCGTCGGCGGAGGCGGCGGCCACATGGGCGTCGTACAGGCCCGCGACCAGATCGTCCGGCTGGTCGTCGAGGCTAATCGGCTGGATCCGCATGAGGTCAGCAAAGCGCACCGGCGGCGGCCCGGCGACCGGTTTTCCCGCCGCCTACTGGCGGTAGTTCTCCACCTCGCCGGCGGGCCTGGCCGCGGCGTCGTCAGGGTCATCGCCCGCGTTGCGCCTGGCCCGGCGCTGCCTGAGCAGGTCCCAGCACTGGTCGAGGGCCGTCTCCAGCTCCTTGATGCGCGCGTGTTCCTCGTCCGTGGTCACCTCGCCCGCCGTCAGCTTGTCGCGCAGCGCGTGCTCCTCGCTGACCAGAGCGCCGATCCTGGTGAGAATCTCGTCGTCCCGCATGCCCAAGACTCTAATCATCCCGTGATAGAAGACGCCCCATGGCTGGTATTGCGCTGGTAAGGAAGCCCGGTCCCCGAATCGCCGAAGGCATCGTCACCCACATAGAGCGCGAACCCGTGGATCACCGGCGGGCTCTCGCGCAACATGACGCCTACGTCGAGGCCCTGGCGGCCGGCGGATGGCGGCCCGTGTACGTGCCGCCCGCCGACGAGCTGCCCGACGCGCCGTTCGTGGAGGACGCGGTGGTGGTGTCGGGACGGCTGGCGGTGCTGACCAGGCCCGGCGCGCCGGAGCGGCGGCCGGAGGTGGACTCCGTGGCGGCGGCCGTACGCGAGCTCGGCTTGACGGCGGTCAGGATCGCCGCCCCCGGCACGCTCGACGGCGGCGACGTGCTGCAGACCGGCGTCACCCTGTACGCCGGCAGATCGGCGCGCACCAACGCTCACGGGATCGCGCAGCTGGCGGCCCTCCTCCCCGAACGCGAGGTCGTGCCCGTGAAGCTGAGGGGCGTGCTCCACCTGAAGTCGGGGGTGACGGCGCTGCCCGACGGGACGCTCATCGGCGATCCGCGGCACGTGGACCTGCCCGATCTGCTCGTGCCGGAGGAGGAGCCGGGTGCGCACGTGGTGCCGCTCGGCGGCGACCACGTCCTGATGGCCGCCTCGGCGCCCCGGACCGCCGCCCTGCTCGAACAGCGCGGACTCACCGTGACAACCGTTGATGTTTCCGAGTACGAGAAGCTCGAAGGCTGCGTGACCTGCCTCAGCGTTCTCATCCCGGACTGACTCCAGCAACCCACTCCCGAGCCGCCGCCCACGACCGATTTCCGGACAGACGCCAGCAACTCCATCCGGAGCCGCCTCCTACTACCCATTTCCGGACAGATGCCTCGAACTTAATCCCGGGACGGAGGCCTCGCCCGTCCCAGGTCTCAACATCCGAGACCTGGGACGGGGCATGGCGAGACGTCTGGTACCGTCGTTGGCATGCTGCGCGGCCTCCTGCTTAGCTGCCGCGGCGGGGGCCTCTAAGGCCGGCTCCCTCGCCGCGGAGCCTGTCGTGCGCGTCGGCCGCTTCCTTCCGTCCGACTCAGGAGCAGCAGCCATGACCGCTCAGCGGCCCAGCCCCATGCCCATCCATCGTTACCAACCTTTCGAGCCCGTACGCCTGCGCGACCGCACCTGGCCCGACCAGGTCATCACCAAGGCGCCCCGCTGGTGCGCGGTGGACCTGCGCGACGGCAACCAGGCCCTGATCGACCCGATGGACCCACACCGCAAGCTCCAGATGTTCGAGCTGCTGGTACGCATGGGCTACAAGGAGATCGAGGTGGGCTTCCCCGCCGCCTCGCAGACCGACTTCGACTTCATCAGGCAGATCATCGAAGAGGGCCGCGTGCCCGACGACGTGGTCATCCAGGTGCTGACCCAGGCCAGGCCCGAGCTGATCGAGCGCACCTTCGAGTCGATCGAGGGCGCCAAGCAGGCCATCGTCCACCTGTACAACTCGACCTCCACCCTCCAGCGCCGCGTGGTCTTCGGCCAGGACAAAGACGGCATCACCGCCATCGCGGTCGAGGGCGCCAAGCTGGTGAAGAAGCTCGCCGACGCGACCGACGTCGACGTCCATTTCCAGTATTCCCCGGAGTCGTTCACCGGCACCGAGCTCGCATACGCCGTCGAGGTGTGCGACGCGGTCACCGAGGTGTGGCAGCCCACCCCCGACCGCAAGGTCATCATGAACCTGCCGGCCACCGTCGAGATGGCCACGCCCAACATCTACGCCGACCAGATCGAGTGGATGCACCGCAACCTCAAGCGCCGCGACTCGATCATCCTGTCGCTCCACCCGCACAACGACCGTGGCAGCGCCGTGGCCGCCGCCGAGCTGGGCTACATGGCGGGCGCCGACCGCATTGAGGGCTGCCTGTTCGGCAACGGCGAGCGCACTGGCAACGTCTGCCTGGTCACCTTGGGCATGAACCTGTTCTCCCAGGGCGTCGACCCCGAGATCGACTTCAGCGACATCGACGAGGTCCGCCGCGTCACCGAATACTGCAACCAGCTGCCCGTCCACCCGCGCCACCCGTGGGGCGGCGAGCTGGTCTACACCGCCTTCTCCGGCTCCCACCAGGACGCCATCAAGAAGGGCTTCGAGCACCTCGAAAAGGACGCCGTGGCGGCGGGCGTGCCGGTCGACGACTTCACCTGGGCCGTCCCCTACCTCCCGATCGACCCGAAGGACATCGGCCGCACCTACGAGGCCGTCATCCGGGTCAACAGCCAGTCGGGCAAGGGCGGGGTCGCCTACATCATGAAGGCCGACCACCAGCTCGACCTGCCGCGCCGGCTGCAGATCGAGTTCTCCAAGGTCGTACAGGCCCGCACCGACACCGAGGGCGGCGAGATCGGCCCGGCCGCGATGTACGACGTCTTCCGCGACGAATACCTGCCCAACCCCGCCAACCGGTGGGGCCGGCTCAGCCTCATGGCCCACCGCCACGAGTCCACGGAAGAGCACGACCGCATCAGCGCCGACGTCCGCCTCGACGGCGAGATCCGTGAGGTGACCGGCACGGGCAACGGCCCGATCTCGGCCTTCATCGACGCCCTCGCACAGGTCGGCATCCTGGCGCGGGTCCTCGACTACGTGGAGCACGCGATGAGCGCGGGCACCGACGCCAAGGCCGCCTCCTACCTGGAGTGCGACGTGGGCGGACAGGTGCTGTGGGGCGTGGGCGTCGACGCCAACGCCACAACGGCCGCCCTCAAGGCCATCATCTCCGCCGTCAACCGCGCTTACCGCTGACCGACCCGCCCGGGCCCCTCTGGCGGGGGGCTCGGGCTCTTATGCGTCGAGCTCGCAGTCGTACACCTTGCTATACCGCTGTTGCGCAATGCGCATGAGCTCGATCAGATCCTTGATCCCATCCCTTCCCTTGGCGATCTGGGGCAGGTAAATATCGATCATTCGTTGTTTGTCGCCGCAGCGAAACATTGCACTCACTCGGTACGGCTGGTCGATAAACGGGGCGCTCGACACGTATGCAGCCATGCCTTCACCGAGTTCGGGGGGAAGCGATATTCCGCCGTGGTCGCGGTAGAGCGTTTGCCGGTCGTTATCCATGAGGAACTCCATGTGCCCTAGGGGCATTCCGGAGCCTTCCCTAGCCCACCACACACTCAGAGATCGGCTTTTGTCAAAAGCTCGGCAGTCGCCGTTGTTCTCGGTGCCGTGGGATTTCTCTATGAGCGATTCGCTCACACCGCTGACGAGTCGAAACGCATCCATGGGGATAAGCCTGCAGACGTATGGTGGCGAATCTATGACCGGTTGTGGGGCAGGGGCAGGCGGGGAGATGAGTGGCTTCTCCTTGGTACAGGATGCCGTGAGCAGAACCAGGACGGCCAGAGCGACGGGCAAAGAATAGCGCCTCATCTGCCACCGCCGGGGGCGGGAATTTCAAGGTCGAGATAGTCGTCAACCCTGCTGGTGCTGCGAAAGGTGGTGCTGAAGTCATTGAGTAGGTCGCTGCTGCCTCCCCTTGTACGAGCCCATTCGAGAAACTGGCTGTACTCCTGCGGAGTCATTTCGGCGAAGGGCTTGATCATGCGCGGCTGCTCGGCGGCGAACGTTTGCTCTCTCAGTTCCAACTTGTCGAGCAAACCTCTATTCAGCATGGCTGTTGCGAGCATCTGCTCTGTCAACCTCTCCACTGCCATTCGGTTGTCCGCCAGAGCCCGGTACGTGTCGTCCAGGCCATGATCAGGCTCGGCTATGCGCAGGGCGGTCTGTTTGGCGATTTCGTCATACGCGACTCCGGCGAACTTGTCGTAACCCTTACCGAGCATCTCGCCGAAGGCTCCAGTGGCCAGTTCGCCCGCCTGCCTGGCTCCAGGCACCGGCAGCAGTCCTATTGCGTCGCTGACCATTGTCTTCAGCGCCTCGTCCGCCTTCTTGTCATCGATACCTTGAGCGATCAGCGCCTGACGGCGGCTTTCAACAAGGTGGTTGAAGGGGGTTGCTTCCTCCACTGTTCGGTCTGTAAGAAATTGCATGACATCGGTCCGATCAACCAGTCCATTCTCATTGAGATCGAAGCGCTTGACGTCCGCCTCGGTGAAACCGAGTCGATCGGCGTTGGAAGCGTTGAGGCCGACTGGGGGTACGGTGTCGAGTGCCGCTCGCATATGTTCGGTCTGTGCGCGTACCAGGGCCTCGAACCCGGCGTCATTGGAGGTGGCGAGCAGTAGCGCATAGGACATGTCCTGGGCTGCGACCTGGTGGAAGGTCGCGTGGTTCAGGTAGAGCCGGGAGAGTTGGTCGATGTTGGCCGAGATCGCGCGGGCCAGGGGATAGCCGAGCGTGGCGAATCGGTCGAAAACCTCCCGGTCCCTGATTTCCAGATTGCCGCTGTCGGCCTTGCCGAAGGCGCCGCGTACCTCGTTGGAGAGGATCTTCGTCAGGTCGGCTGCCAGCTTCTGAGACGTGGCGTCCTGGCCGGTCGTCGCGGTCACCAGCAGGTCGTTGAACGGGGCGTGGTCCTTCGTGTAGAGGGAAGCTTTCCAGCGGGTCGTCAGCAAGTAGTCCAGGACGGATTCCTTCCACCCGGGCGGAGTGTGGTTCAGCAAGGCATGGGACGCTTCCCGGCTGGACTTCGCCGCGTGGAACAGGTCGTCGATCACGGACGATTGGGCCTTGGCGCCCGGAGCGCCTGCATGGGTCTCGGGTCTCAGCAGGGTGCCGAGGCCGAGCGCGCCGGCCAGGTCGATGATGGGGAGCTGGGTGCCCGCGAAGACACGCCCCAGCGGCTCCTTGCTCGCCGCCCATTCGTCCTTGCGCTGCTCGTGCTCGTAGACGATCACGTCGCGTCCGACTGTCTCCATGAACTCCTTCGAGTACGGCGGCTTCCCGTCATGCGCTCGCCAGATGAGCGCCTGCGCCTGGTACCCCGAGTAGGTGGTGCCTCCCGACTGGTGCTGGGCCCGACCCTCCTTCACCAGGTCCTTGAGGAAACCGGCGCCCGCATAGGCCGGATTCTTCGGATCTGTCCCTCTGGCCAGGGCGGCGCTCAGCATGCGCAGCGCCTTGCTGCCTCCGTTGGAGAGCTGGGCCATGCGTTTAGAGTCGCCGTGGGCCTTGGCGTCGCGGAGCTGGGCGGCGAGTGAGCCGGGGAGGCGCGTCACGCCCCGGGCTCCGAGCGTGCCGAGGAACGCCTTGACGAAATCCGCATCTCCTCCCCGCGACGCGTATTTCTCCAGCTCGGCCAGCGCCTTGGAGTCACCATCGGTAGCTTTCAGCGCGGCACGGCCGGCGAGTGTGCCGTCCAGCAACCCTGTGGCCGCCTCCAAACCGTCGGGCATCTCGAGGAAGCTTCCGGCGGGCGTGCTCCGGCCGAAGGTGATCTTCTGCCGCTGCAGCTCGTGGACGAGCTTCTGCCGCCGCCGTAGATCTTCGGCCTGCGTGGTCACTCGCCCGGCCAGCTGCCGCAGCTGCGCCGCCGGTGAGGTGTCGAGCCCGGCGCTCCGCAGTTCACTGTGCAGAGCCTGAGCAAGTTCCTCCAGCCGCCTGGCGGCCTCGATGTGCTTGCTCGTCATCGTGTCGAAATCGGGCTGCTTGACCCCGGTGAACTCGGTCATGGCTTGTCCGGGATGGACGCCAGCTTCTGGTTCGCGCTGTGGACGGCCTGCCTGAGCATGTCGCGCAGCTCTTGCTGGTCGGCGTGGAGCTGGGCGTCGAACCGGCCGCCCGTCGGCCCCACCCACGCGTCCTTCTCCATCAGGCGGCAGGACGGATCGAGCGACCACCAGTGCTCGTCGGACAGCCGCTGGATCCGCTGCGCCACGGCACGCATCGCCTCTCGATCGAGGTCAGCCACGTTGATCCCCTCGCCCGGTTCGCCGCGCCAGAACAGGTCAGGAGGCGGCACGTCGCCCACCTCATTCGCACGGTAATCAACAGCGCATCAACAAAACAAGTTGAACCCCGGTGAAAGGTATGGCGCGTTCGAAGTTCATCCGTGAATAGGCGTTTTGCCTGGCTGTGACTCTTTCGCTTCAGGGTCGCGGAGTGCGAAGTCAACGGTACGATCCGGCCGATGTGCGACATATGATCGCGGCAATGTGAACAATGTCTTCGTAGCGCACGGCAAGCTCGTCGAAGCAGGTGGCCACCGCCCGGTGGCCAGCCGCATTGCGAGCCTCCTTGCGCTGGTTGGCGGCCTGATCACCTTGATCGGGATAGTGGCCTTGAACCCGCGGAGGCGAAGGCAACGGCGCTGTCCGCCGGGGACGGATCTCCTCTTCGCTCTCCAGCCGCCCACGCCAGATCACATTCCTGGGGAGAAACACGCCAGACGCCGGGAGAAAGAACTACACCCGGGCACGGGTGATGACCAGCATGAACTTCGGCTGTGTGCCACTATGCTCACCGTCAAACCTTGCCCCGCCCACCGGCGCGGGTTGCCATTCCCAGCTTCGCAAAGGCAGGAATGCGGTGAACGAAGAGGCACAGATCCTCACCTTGATCACGCGTCTCCGGGCGCTCGAGGCGAGCACGCATGCCGGAGACGGCAGCTCCACGATGACCGACGTCGCCCGGGTGCTGGCTGATATCGCCGACATGCGGGCCGAGATGAGACTCGATCTCGCGGCTCTCGGCGACGAACTCGCCAGCCTCCGCCGCCATATGGACAGTTGCTTCGCTGTCATCCGCTCCGAACTGATACCCAGACTCGGTGCGTCCCCGCCCGAAGTGATCAACGAGCCGTCCGGGAGACCTACTGGTCCCTGCACGACGAACGGCCCCGGCTGAGCCGCTTCACGCACGGAGAGTCGGGACGGGGCCGCCTTTCACAAATACGCCCGATAAGCGGTCGACGGAAGATCCTGGCTGCTTGACGCAGGGCCGGAAAGGGAAACGCGCGACTACGCAAATAAGGCGACTTGCCTGGCCGGCTGTGGTTGCGTATGTGGGGAGCCGGGCGCGGAGACAAGGGCCGACGAGGGAAGGTTCGGTGCAGAGGTAGGCGGGAGGGTCGGGAACTTCCCTCGTCGGGCCAGTGGTTGTCAGCCGAATTCGCCGCTCTTCACGCCGCTGATGAAGGCGTTCCATTCGCCTGGAGTGAAGATGAGGGCAGGGCCGGTGGGGTTCTTGCTGTCACGGACGGCTCGGTGTCCATGGGACAGTTCGGCGACAGAGTCAGACCACCATCATCCGGATATCGCATACCACCGGTATAGTCCCCGACCCGCTCACATACGCGCAACCACCTAGCGTCACCTCAACAACTCAACCTCTGTAGCGTCACGCAGCTGAACTGCGGGCCAACAGCCCATCGCAAGGCGGCGGGGCTTTCGTGTCCAGAATCGGGATTGTCTGTACCCTGAGCTCCTCGCGGAGGAGCTGCTCATGCATGTGCCGCTGTTCACATGAGATAACTGGCGCGGCATGTCGTTCGAGGAACGCATGACGCTAGCGCTGGCTGATTTTCCAGAACATCGCTGAGCACGGTGACCGGTTTCTATATCGGGCAAGCGCCCATCTTGGCAGGGCAAGACGGGCGCCGCCGAAGAATGCTCATTGTTGTGCTGCGAGCCCAGTTTTCCGTAAGGTCTACGATACTGGAGAGTGCACGCAGGGGAGTCCCATGCGTGAGTACGAGCCGTTGGAGTTCTTCCGGTAAGCCTCAACGCAAGAACTTGCTCCCACTCGGGAACGTGCGGTTGATGTTCCGGTAATGGATGAGCGTGTGAGGGTTGTTCCGGTCGGCGGTGTTGTAGGCGAAGCCCGGGCCCCAGAGGCGGAAGTGGCCGTAGAAGCTGAGGACACTCCACACGTTCGTATAGGCCTGGATCTGGGATACCCGGCCGCCGCTCCCCGTGATCTTGGCTCAGGCGTAGCCGTTGCAGCCGCTGTTCTCCGCCGCGTTCGCGGGGGCGGCGAACGCCGTTCCAAATGCGCAGACTGACACGCACATGGCGAGACTGGCGGCGATTCTGTCACGGCCATCCCCCTTGCTTGTTGTGAGACGAGATGGGCGAGTCAGGTCAGTGGCGTGTCATCGGCTCATACGCGCAAGCCGGCGCGGTGCCGGGCTGAATACGGACGAGCGACGCGCGGCTGAATTCGGACGGCACGTAGCCGTGGCCCACGCACAACACTTTGCTGGCGCCCGCGCGGTTGACCAGGACGGCCTGGCAGCCAGGGGGTGGCTGATTGCGGAACGATTCGAGCTGGAAGAGCGGTTGCTGGAACTGCCTCGGAGGCTGACAGCTCTCGTAGACGAACGCGCGACTGTCGGTTCCGCTGATCAAGGTCAGCTGTCCGGCTGCGGCGTGTGCCGTGCCGGTCGTGCCCACCAGGGTCATAAAGGTCAGGGCCGCTCCCGCGATGAATGTAACCTTCGGTAATTTCATGGCATCAGCCTGAATCATCGAGAGGTGAGGAACCAGGGCTTTATCCGGACGTTAGCCGGTCATTTCCCGCGCGGGCTTGCCAAGAACACCGAGAACGTCCGGTCCAGGCTTAGGAGTCTGGTCAGCCAGGGGTATCCTCATCGAACCCGAGCCGGGATTGGCGCTCCCGAAGGTGGCGAGGGGGGAGACGCCGCGGTGGCCGGTGGCGATGGCGACGAGCCCCCGAACCCGGGTTGCCAGACCCGCAGCGCGTGATGGGCGCGTTGTCTCGTCACGCTCGTCATTCAGGCATTGGTACATCACGACGCCGGGACGGTGGTTGAGCAGCGGTGCGTCTCGCAGCCGGAGATCCACGTCGTTGGCGACGGTGAGGCACTCGTGCCTGCGGCTCATGGCCTGCCCGCGGTGGCGTTCCAGGAGGTTGGCAAGCCGTCTGCCTGCGATCTGGTGGCCGGGCGCCGGGGGTTCGCAGCATACCACGTATCCGTCCACGATCTCGATGGCCCGTGAGATCTCCTCTTGGAACTTTTCGTAGTCCCCAGCGGAGATGCGACTGGGCTGGGGGCGGATGCTGTGGATCCAGCCGTCTTCCGGCAATGCTGTCATCGGCGATCCTCGGTCGCAGGCGGCAAGGCCAGCTTGCGGAGAAATCGCTGCCGGCAGCTCGTGGTGATCTGGGCAACACTCGTTTAGTGAACGTTGCGTTTCTATGGGATGAAGCCTACTCTCGATAGAGAACGATTCGTTCTCTAGGGGATGGTGTCATGGGCTTCGTGTTGTCGGGCCTGATCCTGACGATGTTGCTGGGTGCGCTCGACCAGACGATCATGGCGCCCGCGCTCCCGGCCGTGGCGGGCAGCCTGGGCGGGCTCGACCAGATGCCGGCCGTCGTGACCGCCTATCTCGTCGCCGCCACCGTGGTCATGCCCGTCTACGGCAAGCTCGGCGACAGGTACGGCCGCAAGCCCATCATGCAGGCGGCCATCGTGGTGTTCGTGATTGGAGCCGTGCTGTGCGCGCTGGCCACCTCGATGCCGCAGTTCATCGCCTTCCGCGCCGTGCAGGGACTGGGTGGCGGCGGATTGATGATCGGTGCCCAGGCCATCATCGGCGAGATCGTCAGCCCGCGCGAGCGGGGCCGCTATCTCGGTTTCATCGGGGCCGCCTACGTCGTGGCCGCCGTGGGGGGACCGCTGATCGGCGGGCTGTTCATCGACCAGCTGAGCTGGCGGTGGATCTTCGCCATCTACCCGCCGCTCGGCCTGGTCGCGCTGGTCGTGCTGAGCGTCACGCTGCGGCTGCCGAAGCCGCGCACGCGGGCTCCGCTGGACGCCGTGGGCGCGCTCACCCTGGCCGTCGCCGTGGTCGGCGTGGTCATGGTGGGGCAGACCCGCGACCCCGTCTACCTGGTCGTGGCCGGCGCAGGGCTGGTCGCCTGGCTGGTCAGCGCCCGGTACGCCAAGGACCCGATCCTGCCGCTGCGCCTCTTCCGCGACCGGGCCTTCGCGATCCCCGTGGCGATCAGCTTGCTCATCGGGTTCGCGCTGTTCGGGACGGTCACGTACATGCCTGCTTACCTGCAGATCGCGGTGGGCACCAGCGCCACGCAGGCGGGCCTGCTGGTGACCGCCCTCATGGGCGGCGTGCTCACCACGGCCGTCGTGTCCGGCCGGCTGATCACGCGGACCGGGAAGTACAAGCCCTATCCCATCGCCGGCACGGCGGTGGCCGCCGCAGGGCTGGGGCTGATCGGCCTGGCCGGTGCCTCGCCGCTCGCGCTCGCCCTGGCCCTGCTGCTGACCGGGCTGGGCGTCGGGCTCGTCATGCAGACCATGGTGCTAGCCGCGCAGAACGCCGTCGAGTACGCCGATCTCGGCACCGCCACCTCGTCGGTGACGTTCCTGCGCCAGATCGGCGCCTCGGCGGGGGTCGCACTGGTGGGGGCGCTGATCACCATGAGATCCGGTATCGCCGCCACCGACCCGGCCGTCCTGCCCGCCGGTGTGCGCGAAGCCTTCGCCGCCGCCGTGCCGCCAGTGTTCGCGGCCATGGCACCGCTGCTCGCGGTGGCGTTCGTGCTCGCGCTGGCGCTGCCGGCGCGCCCGCTCCGCACCACCGCTCACGCCGAGGAAGAAGCCCACTCCGCGCACCACCGCTCACGTTGAGGAAGAGGCCGTGAAAGCCGGGGAGAGGCCATGAGGGCAAGCCGAGGAGTGGCCGTGAGTGAAAGCCGACATCGAGGAGAGCCCGTGGCTGAAGGGCGAAGCCGAGAAGAGCCCGTGGCTGGAAGCCGAGGGCAAGTCGTGAGTGCCAGCCGAGGACAAGTCGTGAGTGCCAGCCGAGGAGATGTCGTGAAAGCGGAGAGAAGCCATGAAAGCCGGGAAGAGGCCGTGAAGCTCGTCGCACCCCTGGACGCCTTCGGTCATGACGATCTGGCCGTGGCCGGTGGTAAGGGCGCCAACCTGGGCGAGCTCGTCAGGAAGGGCCTGCCCGTGCCAGGTGGCTTCGTCGTCACGACCCACGCGTACGGGCAGGTCGCGCAGGGCCACGACACGCGCGAGCACTTCGAACGGGCCGAACTGCCCGCCGGCCTGCGGCAGGCGATCGCCGACGCCTACGCCGGGCTCGGCGGCGGGCCCGTGGCCGTGCGCTCCAGTGCCACCGCCGAGGATCTGCCGGGCGCCGCGTTCGCCGGCCAGCAGGACACCTACCTCAACGTCGTCGGCGAGGAGGCGCTGTTCGACGCAGTGCGCCGCTGCTGGGGTTCGCTCTGGACCGAGCGCGCGATCGCGTACCGCGCGAAGCTCGCGATCGACAGCTCGGGGGTGCGGATCGCGGTGGTCGTCCAGAGCATGGTCGAGGCGGATACGGCCGGGGTCATGTTCACCGCGAACCCCGTCACCGGCGACCGCGCGCAGCTCGTCATCGACGCCAGCAGCGGCCTCGGGGAGGCCGTCGTCTCCGGCCTCGTCACGCCCGACCACTATGTGATCGGCGCTTCGGGACACACCGACTTCACTCCCGGCCGCCGCGAGGTGGTCATCCGCGGCGCCTCCGGCGGCGGCGTCGCGCGCGAGACCGGCGCGGCGGCCACAGCCGAGCGGCTGCCCGACGCGGTGATCGAGGAACTGGCCCGGCTCGGCAGGGACGTCGCAGCCCATTTCGGCCGCCCCCAGGACATCGAGTGGGCCTACGCGGGCGGCCGGGTGCACCTGCTGCAGGCGCGCCCGATGACCGCGCTGCCGCCGCCACCGGTTGGAAAGCTCAACCCGATCCAGCGCCGGCTGGCGACCGTCCTGCTCGAATACCTCCCTGAGCGGCCCTATCCGATCGACGTGACGACCTGGCTGCCGTACGGCCCGGCCGGGCTCATGGCCAAGGTCACGTCCTCGTTCGGGATCCACGGCGCGTTCGAGAATTTCCTGCGCGAGGAGGACGGGGTCGTCTACCAACTCGTGCCGCCGAAGCCACATCCGACGCCGAGAATGCTGGCCACCCCGTTCAGGTTCCTCGCCAAGGCCAGGCGGTACGACCCCGCCCGCTGGACCGAGGACCCGCGCTACCGCCACTACCTCGGCCGGGCCAGGGAGCTGGCCTCCCGCGATCTCGGATCGCTGCCGTGGGAGCGGCTGGTCCGCGTGCCCAGGGAGGCGCTCGACATCGTGCAGCCGGTGGCCGACCTGCGCATGGACTACCTGCCGGGCTCGGGGCTGGCGCTGCTGCGGCTGCTGGTGACGGTCCGGCTGCTGGGGCGCCGCGAATGGTTCGGCGACCTGCTGTTCGGGGCGCGTACCCGCACCACCGACGCCAACGAGGCGCTGGAACGGCTCGCGGAGGTGGCCGAGCGCACCGGCGCGCTCGACGCCGGCCCGCTGCCCGCCGCGTTCGAGGCCGAGCTGGGGGCGTTCCTCGCCGAGTACGGCCACCGCGAGACGTCGAGCCCCATCCTCGTCACCCCGCCGACCTGGGCGGACGCGCCGGAGGCCGTGCTCGGCCTGGTCAAGGCCCTGGCCGGCACCCCGCCCGAGAAGAAGGAGGGAGATGAGGCGCTCGACCGCCTGCTCCGCCACCCTCGCCTGCGTCCGGAGCGCCGCCGCGCCAGGGTGCGGCGCTGGGTGGCGGCGGCCCGCGCGGGCGTCGCCTTCCGGGAGGACAGCCACTTCTCCTTCACGTTGCCGCAGCCCGTCCTGCGCAGGTCGCTGCTGGAGATCGGTCGCCGCCTGGTCGACGTGTGGGTGCTCGACCGTCCGGAGGACGTCTTCCACCTGCGGCTGGAGGAGCTCGAAGCGATCGGGGACGTGACCGCGCTGCCCACGGACGACAAGGAGCGGCTGCGCGAGAAGGTCAGGTCGCGGGCGGCCAAGCGGGAGGAACTGTCCGGCGTGCGGCTCATCGACCCCGCTGTGGTCTTCCCGTCCCGCGCGACGGGCGACGCGCTGCTCACCGGGTCGCCCGCGAGCGGCGGCGTCGCGACCGGGCCGGTGAAGCTGATCAGGCAGCCAGCCGACTTCGGCAAGCTCAACGGCGGCGACGTGCTCGTCTGCCCGTACACGAACCCCTCGTGGACGCCGCTCTTCCAGCAGGCGGCGGCCGTGGTCGTCGACACCGGCGGGGCCGCCTCGCACGCGGCGATCGTGGCCAGGGAGTATGGCATCCCCGCCGTCATGGGCACGGGCACGGGCACGTCGGTGCTCCAGGACGGCGAGATCGTCACGGTCGACGGTGGTGCGGGTACGGTCGCCCGCGCTACCTAGGATGCAGGCATGGTCACCGACCACCGCAAGCTGCCACGGCGCCGGGGCGAGGCGCTCAACGCTGCCATCTACGAGGCGACGCTCGACGAGCTGGCCGAGGTCGGCTACGCCGGGCTCACCATGGAGCGGGTCGCCGAGCGGGCCAGGGCCAGCAAAGCCTCGCTCTACCGGCGCTGGCCCTCCCGCATCGAGCTGGTGATGGAGGCGGTCTACAGCGCGCTGCCCACCCCGGAGTCCTCGCCCGACACCGGCAACCTCCGCGACGACCTGGTGGCCATGCTCGGCCGTACGGCACAGGCGCTGTCAGGTCCGGCCGGCGAGGCGATGCGCGGGCTGCTCGGCGAGGCGCTCCGCAGCGAGTCGCCGCTGAACGCCATGCGGAGAAGCAGCCAGGGTGCCGGGAGGAAGATGATGGAGGAGGTCGTCCGCCGGGCCGTGGAGCGCGGCGAGGTCGATCCCGGCGACGTCACTCCTCGCCGGCTCGACGCCGGGCAGGCGCTGCTTCGGCAATATTTCCTCTTCCAGGGCACGCCCATCCCGGACAGCCTCGTGGTGGAGATCGTGGACGAGGTGCTGGTGCCGCTGCTCAAGCGGGGGTGAGCCGGCCCACCGCGGCCCGGCCCTGCCTGAGCGCGAGCCGCGCGGCCAGCCCCGCCATGCAGCTGCTGACCACCGCGCTCATGGTGACCGCCGCCGCGAACGTCCACGACGCCCGCGTCAGGCCGGGCAGCATCATGGCCGCCACGGGCAGCCAGGCCAGCGTGTTGATGATAGCCGCCACCGCGAGCACGGTGGCGGCGGTCCTGACCTCGGACGCCAGCGGGCTCGCCTGCGCCGCCACGGCGATCACGGGCAACGACAACGCCAGGATGGGCGGGACGAGGAAGCCGCCCGCCATCGCGTCGCCGAGGGGACCGGCGAAGGCCGTCGCGTAGTAGAGGTAGCCGAGCAGCGCGCGGGGACGGCGACGGCGACCGCCGTTCTGACCACGTGCCGGGCCGTCGCCCGCGCCACGAGTCCCTGCCCGGGGCTGCCCATGGCGCTGGAGGCGGCGAGCACGACCGGCGCCACCGCCAGGGCCCCCATGACCCCCGCCGTGACGAACAACGACGTCGCCATCCCCTCCAGCGTGTGGGCGAGCGCCCCCATGCGCGTGGCCTCGGTCCAGACACGGTGGAGGCTCTGCGGGTCGCGCACACCCGGATTCCACAGCACCCACAGTGCGGCTCCCAGGGCGTACAGGGCGGCGGTCGCCGGGATCCGGAACGGTCGCCGTCCTGGGATGCGCCGGTGGTGGAGCCACGCGTCGGCGGCGCCCCCGATCAGGTCGAGCACCGTGCGCACGCGCACCGGCCGGGAGGCGACCAGGTCGGCGACCTCTTCGCCGTAGCGCTGCCGCCATGCGTTCGGATAGAGGCTCAGCACCGACTCGGCGATGACACGCAGGATCACGACAACCCCCAGGAGATCGCGGTGCGCCGGGCGCCCGCCCGCTCGATGCGCCGCAGCGTGGCGAGCTGCTCCCGCAGCGTGTCACGCCCGCTCTCGGTGATCCGGTACGGCTTGCGCCGCTCGGCCGTCTCCACGGGCTCGATCCACCCGCGCTCCTCCAGTCGCATCAGCGCGCCGTAGAGCGTGCCGGGCTCCAGCGCGGTCCCCGAGAACTCCTCTATGTCGTGGATCATCCGGTAGCCGTGTTTCTGCCCTTCGGCCAGGCTGATGAGCACCAGCAGCGCCACGTCGGTGAAGCGGCCGAGCTGGGAGGTCTTCCGTGCCATGTATTCAGTGAAACTTAGTAAGTGCTACTGAGCAAGCCCCAACGTGGCCGCCGCGTGGCGCATCGCGTGCTCGAACGCCGTCCTGCGGTTCTCGATCACGTTGTTGAACTGGCCGAACACCTCGAAGTTGACCCACCCGTACAGCGCGGTCCACGCCGCGACGGCCTGCCAGATCACCGCGTCGGGCACGCCCGGCATGAGCTCGCGGAAGGAGCCGGCGTCGGGTTGGAGCTCTTCGGGGCCTTCGTTCGCGGGTGGAGCGATCGCACCGGACCCCCAGGCGTCGCAGACGATTCGGCTGTACGCCGCCACGTCGCGCACCCTGGCTGCGATCGTGTCCTGGGGCGCCTGGTAGCCGGGTACGGGGGAGCCGTAGATCAGGGCGTATTCGTGCGGGTGCGCGACGGCCCACTCGCGCACCGCGTGGCAGGCGGCCAGCCACCGTCCGGCGAAGTCGTGGCGTGGGCAGGCGGACTCGGCCTGTTCCACGGCCTCGCCGAGGGCGTTGTAGCCGTCGACGATCAACGCGGTGAGCAGGTGATCGCGGCTCGGGAAATAGCGGTAGATGGCCGACGAGACCATGCCCATCTCCCGTGCGACGGCCCGCAGCGACAGGCCGCCCGCTCCCTCCGTGGCGAGCTGGCGCCGCGCGATGCCGGTGATCTCCCTGGTGAGCTCGGCCCTGACACGTTCTCTGGCGGTACGGCTGGCAGTCATGCACAGCAGGTTATCAGAGCGGTGACAAGAAACGAGAGCACCGCTCTTGACGAGCAACGCTCTTTTGGGAGAGCATTGCTCTCGTAAGCGAACGGGTGGTCCCGGAGGTCCCGATGCTCAACCTCGCCAAACACGCCAACATGGCCCTGATGTTCCTGCTGGAGCTGGGGGTGCTGGCGTCGGCCGGCTACTGGGGCTTCACGCTCTCCACCGGCTGGGCGATCAAACTGCTGGCCGGGCTCGGTGCTCCGGCGCTGTTCATCGCGGCGTGGGCGCTGTTCGGCGCGGGAGGCGGCGCGAACGCCACCTTCCCGCTCACCGGCCCGGCACGCGCCGCGCTCGAGATCGTGTGGTTCGGTGGCGGCGCGGCGGCGCTCTACGCCTCCGGACTGACCACCTCCGCGGCCTTCTTCGCCGCGCTCTTCGTCGTCAACGCGGTTCTCCGCATCATCTGGAAGCAGGTCTGATCATGGGTAAGCACGTCGTCGTGGGTTCCGGCCAGGTCGGCTCGCATCTCGCCGCCAAACTCGTCACGCAGGGGCACGAGGTCGTCGTCGTGACCCGCTCGGGCCGCGGTCCCGACGGGACGGTCAAGGTGGCCGCCGACATCGCCGACCGGGCCAGGCTCACCGAGATCGCCAGGGGCGCCGACGTCCTCTACAACTGCGTCAACCCGCAATACCACCGCTGGCTCACCGACTGGCCGCCGATGGCCGTGTCGTTCCTGGCCGCCGCGGAATCGAGCGGCGCCGTGCTGGTGATCCTGGGCAACCTCTACCCGTACGGCCCGGTCTCCGTCCCGATGACGGAGGACCTGCCGCTCGCCTCCACCACTCCCAAGATGCGGGTACGCGCGAAGATGTGGACCGACGCGCTGGCCTCGCACCGGGCCGGCCGTATCAGGGTGACCGAGGTGCGCGGCTCCGACTACTTCGGCCCCGGCGCGACCGACCAGTCCTACCTGGGCGAACGGTTCCTCGCGCCGCTCAGGGCGGGGCGTACCATCCCGATCGTCTGGCCGGCCGACATCCCGCGCAGCTGGACGTACCTGCCGGACGTGGCCGACGCGCTGATCACGGCGGGCGGTGACGAGCGGGCCTGGGGCAGGCCCTGGCACGTGCCCACCGGCGCGCCGCTGACCTTCCGCCAGCTGGGGGAGAAGATGGCCGCGCTGCTGGGCCGGCCCGCGCCCCGGATGATGCAGATGCCGTGGCCGCTGCTGCGGGCGGCCGGGCTGTTCTCGCCCTTCATCGGCGAGCTGAAGCACACGCGGTACCAGTTCGTCGCGCCCTACGTGCTCGACTCGTCGGCGTTCGAGCGCACGTTCGGCGTGGCGCCCACCCCGATCGAGGCGGCGCTCAAGGCTACGCTCGACGCGTGAAGATAGCCATGATCGGCCTGGGTGACATCGCGGAGAAGGCCTACCTTCCCGTGCTCGCCGCGCAGCCCGCACTCGACCTGCACCTCTGCACGCGCAACACGGCTCGGCTGGACCGGCTCGGCGACACCTACCGGATCGCCGCCCGGTCGTCGGGCGTGGACGAGGTGATCAAGGACGGCGTCGAGGCGGCGTTCGTGCACGCCGCCACCGACGCCCACCCCGAGATCGTCGAGCCGCTGCTCAGAGCGGGTGTCCACGTCTACGTCGACAAGCCGATCGCCTACACCCTCGCCGAGTCCGAACGTCTCGTGCGGCTGGCCAGGGCCGAGGGGAGATCCCTGATGGTGGGCTTCAATCGCCGGTACGCGCCCGGATATGTCGGGCTTGCCGCTCACCCCCGTCATCTCCTCCTCATGGAGAAGAACCGCGCCAATCACCCCGACACACCCCGCCGGGTGATATTTGATGACTTCATCCATGTGGTGGACACCCTCAGATTCCTCGCCCCCCGCCCGGTCACCGGCACCATGATCAGGACCCGCGTCCGCAACGGCCTGGTCGAGCACATCGTCCTGGAGATGTCCGGCGACGGCTGCACCGCCATCGGCATCATGAACCGGGTCGGCGGGGCCTCAGAGGAAACCTGCGTGGCCATGGGCGACGGCGCCAAGCGGCGCGTGGTCAACCTCGGCGACGTCATCGACCACAAGGGCGGCGAGACCCTGGTCAGACGGCCCGACTGGGTGCCGGTGGCCAGGCAGCGCGGCATCGAGCAGATCTGCCTGGAGTTCCTCGCCGCCGTACGCGAGGGCCGGGTGATCGACGCCGGTGACGCCCTGGCCACCCACGCCCTCTGCGAGGAGATCGCCGGGCACGCCGCCTGACCTGCGCCCGAGGGGGTCAGTCGCGCTGCCTGAGCTGCATCGTCCTGTCGGCCCTGGCGAACATGCGCTTGAACGCCTTGTTCCCGAGCCGGGCGAGCACGGTGTAGCCCTTCGTGTCGCCCAGCGGGCTGGAGGACGAGACGACGCCGGCCACCGAGCCGCCGTACAACGCGGGCCCGCCGCTGCCACCGGCGGCGGCGTGGCAGTTGCGGGTGACCATCAGCCCCGGCCCCTCGGAGACCGCTTCGGCCGCGTCACCCAGGCACCGGTACAGCCTGGTGCCCGGATAACCCTTGCCGGCCGGGTAGCCCAGCAGTTCCAGGCCCTGCAGCGTGGTGCCCCTGTCCGTGGCCATCGTCCGCAGGCCCCGGCCGGTCACCGCCTCCAGCGGGCGCTTGCCGCGCCCCACTCCCACCAGCCCGATGTCGTACGGCAGCAGCCCCGGCGAGTACGGCCGGTGCCGCCACCTCGCCGGCACCCACGTGCGTACGGCCGGCCAGACGCCCAGCCCCGGCCGCCCGCCGTCGTAGCCGGGCAGGAAGGCCAGGTTCTCGAGCAGCCGGCCGTGGTGGAAGAGGCAGTGCGCGGCCGTCAGCACCAGGCTGCGGCTGCGCGAGCCGATCACCGTGCCCCCGCACAACACGCCCCGCCGCGAGACGGGGTCGTGACCGAGCAGCACCCCGGTGAGCCGCCGCGCGCCCGTGTAGGGACGCGGGACCGGCGCGTAGCCGAGGCGGTCTCCGTCAGGAGTCAGGACGCGCGGGGCGGGAACGTTGCGCTGGGAGACCTCGGTGACGGCGGTCGGGTCGAGCAGAGCGAGGGACAACACCAGCCTGAGCACCCGGTCAGCCTACGGGGGCGATGATCAGACCTCTGACCTGCGACATCCGTCTTTACTAAGTCGTGTACTGGGCGGCGAGCGCGCGCAGGCGGGTGTGGGCCGACCCGTAGACCGCCGCGTCGCCCACATACGCCTTGGGCAGCTTGGCGACCATGGTGTAGTTGGTGTCGCACACGTTGCCGACCGGCGCCTGCCCGGCCTGGCTGACGAGCTGGTAGGCGTCGAGCGTGTCCAGCCCGGTCAGCTCCGAGGTCCAGGTGACCAGGTCGTGCTGGCTGATCCGGTACGCGTCCTCCAGCGGCCTGGCCGATCCGGTGGACATCAGGTGCAGGTCGTCCTCCAGCCGGGGCCACGGCGTGGCCACTCCCTTGATCAGCTCGACCGCGACCACCGTGTTCATGGCCGACTCCACCGCGGTGCCGCACACCTCGCCGTGACCCTGCAGCCCGTGGCCGTCGCCGATGGAGAACATCCCGCCCTCGACGTTGACCCCGAGGTAGACGGTGACGCCGGCGCGCAGCTCGGGGGTGTCCATGTTGCCGCCGTGCGCGTCGGGGGTGATCGTCATGCGGGCCTCGTTCGCGGCAGGGGCCACGCCGACGGTGCCGTGCATCGGGTCGAGCGGCAGCTCCACGCTGAAGTCGCTGGTGCGGGCGTGGTAGACGGCGACGCCCCTGGCGAGGTCGATGTCGTAGCGCCAGACGCGTTCCTCCAGCGGCGGCTGCAGCATGGCGGTGGTGTGGGTGCCAGTCAGCGCGCCGAAGTGGGGGAACGTCGTGGAGACCGCCCAGTCCCTGGCCGGGGTGATGGTGATGAAGTGCAGGGCCAGCGTGTCGCCCGGCTCGGCGCCCTCCACGTGGAAGGGGCCGGTCACGGGGTTGAGGTAGGGGAACTCGCACACCCGGGACGGCAGGTCGTCCACGCCCCGGACGAGGCCGCCGAAGCAGTCTTCCGTGTAGAGCTCCACGATCGTGCCCGGCCGTACCTTGCCGACGGCGGGGCGCCCGCCGAAGGTGTAGCTCAGTTCCTCCGGCGTGGGGTGGTAGGAGACGACGTTCACGAGACCTCCGTGGGAAGGGTGGGCTTACGGCCGATCAGGTAGGTGATGCCCAGGACCGCCAGGCCGATCGCCAGCCAGACGCCGCCGACCCACTGGGCCGCGACGTTCTGGTTGTACACGACGGCCACCAGGACGGCGAAGCCGATCACGGGGGCGACGAGGTGGGCCCACCAGTTGGTGCTGCGCTGCCGGACCACGTGGTGCACGACGACGGAGACGTGCAGCACCAGGAACGCGGTCATGGCGCCGAAGTTCACCAGTGAGGCCAGCTCGCCGACGCCGTTCGCCCTGGTGCTCATGAAGACGCCGAGCACCAGCGAGACGGCGGCCACCGCGAGGGTCGCGTTGACCGGCACCTTGTGCTTCGCGTTCACCCGGGACAGGAAGGCGGGCAGCTGGCGGTCCCGGGCCATCGCGAACAGCAGCCGCGACGTCGCCGCCTGCGCGACCAGCGAGTTGGCGAAGCCCCAGGCGACGGCGGTGGCCACGGCGGTGAGCACCGACAACCACTGGCCGCCGGCGTACGCGGCGGTGTCGTAGAAGGCGTCGCCCGCCGGGTCCCCGCCCGCGATCAGGGCGTCGCGGCCGGGCGTGAGGAGCGCCGCGACCCAGGTCTGCGTCACGAACAGCACGGCCGCCAGGCCGAGGGCGGCCACCATGGACCTGCCGAGCCTGCGGGCGTCCTCGCGGTTCTCCTCCGCCAGCGTGGAGATGCCGTCGAAGCCGAGGAACGACAGCACGGCCACCGACGCGGCGGCGAACACCACGCTGAAGGTGAAGCCGGAGGACTCGAAGATCGGCGTGAACGCGCCGGTCTGCGCCTTGCCCTGGGCCAGCGCGACGCCGGCGACCACCAGGAAGATCGCCAGCACGACCAGCTCGGCCGCCAGCATGATCCGGGTGAGTCTGGCCGTCATCTGGATGCCGAGGTAGTTGACGACGGTGTTGAGCACCACGAACGCCGCCAGCCAGGCCCAGACGGGGATCACGGGCACGAACGAGTTCATGGCAACGCTGGCCACCAGGTAGAGCAGCGACGGCACGAGCACGTAGTCGAGCAGGATGGCCCAGCCGGCCATGAACCCGACGGGGGCGGCGATGCCTCGGCCCGCGTACGTGTAGACGGAACCGGCCATCGGGAACGCCCTGGCCATCTGCGCGTACGACAGCGCCGTGAACGCCATCGCCACCAGGCCGATCAGGTACGCCAGCGCCACCATGCCGTGGGACACGGAGAAGACGTTGCCGAAGATCCCGAACGGCGCGATCGGCACCATGAAGATCAAGCCGTAGATCATCAGGTCGGGGAAGCCCAGCGAGCGCTGGAGCTCCTGGCGGTAGCCGAACTGCTCGATCGTGCTCATGGACGGCTCCTTGTGCATCGGGGGGTGCATCGGGGGCGTTTCGCACCTTAGAACCAAAGCTTTCTAGTGAAGAGGTTTCTCCAGAAAGAAATCCAGGCCGTCAGCCCTCCCGAGGTGAACGGCAGGCCGTGCTCCTCCAGCGCGCCGCAGAACCGGGCCGCGCCGAGCCCGCCGGCCGCGTACGCCCGGTTGAAGTCCATGAGGTCGCTGCCGATCAGCGTCAGAAGGATGGCGTCGGGGCGGGCGGCCGCCACCCGGTCGAGCAGGTGCATCGCCTCGCCATACCTGACGAGGTGCTCGCCCACCACGGTGGCGCCGAGCGCGCGCAGCAGCGGGCGGGCGCTCGCGTGCACCAGGCGCGGCCAGATGTAGTCGTTGCCCAGCAGGAACCACCGGCGTGCCCGGCGCGTGCCGACCAGCCACTCGATCCCCGGCGCGAGCTGCCGGTCGGGGGTCTCGCCGAGGAAGTAGACGCCCGGCGCGTGCCCGCCGCCTTCGTACGGCGGCCCGTAGACGAACGGCGCCCGCCCGGCGATCGCGGCCACCACCTCGACCCGCACGTCACTGGCGTGGGCGCCCGCCACGGCCTGCACGGTGCCTGTCGCGACCAGCTCGGACACCTCGGCCGCCACCTGCCGCGCGGGCCGCCCGCCGTCGACGAGGACCAGCTCGACCGGCCTGCCCAGCATGCCGCCCGCGGCGTTGAGCTCCTCGGCCGCCAGGACGGCGCAGTTGATCGCGCAGGGGCCCATCGGGCCGAGCACCCCGGACACGGGCACGACCAGGCCGATCCTGATCGAACCAGAGGGTAAGAGCCGTGCTTCGAGAGGATCGACGGTCGCCGCCACGCCGACGAGTATCCTCCGTTGTAGCTCCCCGATGAAAGGACCTCCTCGATGACCTCCTCTGGGCTCGGGTCCTCGCTCGCCTATCTGCTGAGCCGCGCGGAGCGCAGCGTCAACCGGGGGCTGGCGGCGGCGCTGGCCGGCGAGGACGTCACCGTCGAGCAGTGGCGCATCATGCGCGCGCTGGCCGACGGGCGGGGCGACTCGATGGGCGAGCTCGCCGCGGCGGTGCTGATGCCGCACCCCACGCTGACCAAGGCGATCGACCGGCTGATCGAGCGGGCGCTGGTCTACCGCGGGCTGTCGAAGGGCGACCGGCGGCGGGTGGCGGTGTTCGTCTCGGACCGGGGGGCCGAGCTGCTCGCGCGGGTGGACGGCGCGGTGGCCGAGCACCACGGGCTCGTCGCGGTCGCGTTCGGCGCCGATCGCACCGAGCGGCTCATGCGCGATCTCGAAAGGTCTGGTGGCCGCGCTCGACTACGCCGAGCCCAGGAAGTGGGCCCAGGAAGTGGGCCCAGGAAGTGGGCCCAGGAAGTGGGCCCAAGGAATGAGCACCGGAACCCGCCCCGGACGGCGGGCCCCGGTCGTTCCTGACCCCTAGTCGTTCTGGCTGCCGGCCGTCACGGGTAGAGGCCGCGCATCTGGTGCGCGTCGGCCACCCGGCCCACGCCGATGACGTGCGCCGCCTGCCTGAGCGTCAGCCCGCGCTCGGCGGCCAGCGACTTCACCTCGGAGTAGGCGCCCTGCATGAGGTCGTGCAGTTTGAGCTCGACCTCGCCGGAGCTCCAGGAGTAGGCCTGCATGTTCTGCACCCACTCCAGGTAGGACACGATCACCCCGCCCGCGTTGGCCAGGATGTCGGGCACGACCGTGGTGCCGGAGGCGGCGAGGATCTCGTCGGCCTGCGGCGTGGTGGGCCCGTTGGCGCCCTCGACGATCAGCCTGGCCCGGATCCTGGGCGCGTTGGCCTCGGTGATCGCGCCTTCCAGCGCGGCCGGGACCAGCACGTCGACGTCCAGCTCGAACAGGTCGTCGCGGGCCAGCGCGTCGGCGTGGCGGTAGCCGTGCACGCCGCCTTCCTCGGCGACCCAGGCGCGCAGCCGGGCGATGTCGAGGCCGCTGCTCGCGTAGGCGGCGCCCGTGACGTCGGAGACGGCCACGACCTTGCAGCCGGCGTCGGAGAGGTATTGCGCGGCCAGCGCGCCCACCTTGCCGAAGCCCTGCACGGCCACGGTCACGCCTTCGGGAGAGCCGCCCAGCGCGGCCAGAGCCGCGATCTGCACGCCGCGCGAGGTCGCGCCCGCACGGCCGAGCGAGCCGCCCAGCGTCATCGGCTTGCCGGTGACCACGCCGGGCACGGAATAGCCTGCGTTGACGCTGTAGGTGTCCATGACCCACGCCATCGTCTGCTCGTCGGTGCCGACGTCGGGTGCGGGGATGTCCTTCTCCGGGCCGATCAGCGGCAGGATCTCGTTGATGTAGCGGCGGGTCAGCCGTTCGAGCTCGTGGGTGGTGAGCCCGGCCGGGTCCACGGCCACGCCGCCTTTGGCGCCGCCGTACGGGATGCCGACCAGTGCGCACTTCCAGGTCATCCACATCGCGAGCGCGGTGACCTCGTGGATGTCGGTGCTGGGATGAAACCGGAGCCCGCCCTTGGCGGGGCCGCGTGAGACGTTGTGCTGGACCCGGTATCCCTGGACGACGTCGAGCCGTCCGTCCTCGCGCCGCACCGGGACCGAGACGGTCAGGGAGCGGCGGGGCGTGGCCAGCATCGTGCGGAGCCCGTCGTCGAGCCCGAGATGCTCGGCGGCCTGGTCGAGCTGGTGGAGAGCGGAGTCGAGCGCTTGACGGCCCGGTGTGATCAGGGCCGGCGTCGTTGACGGCACCATGATGCTCATTGAAGAGTTTCCTCCTGGTATTTACGCCCATTTACGCGGAAAGCGCCGTTGCTTTCCACTTTGGGCGATCTTGTTACGATCATCCTATAGGCGAGGGGTTTGACCTTGCCTGGGTCTTGGAAGAAATCCAAGCCGGTGACCGAGGTGCCACGAGCGGCGCCACTCTGGCAGTCTTACGAGCGGATGCAAGCCGATCCGTCGATCTGAGGAGTGGAATGCCCGCACTCGTGGTGGGGCCGATGCTGCGTTATGTCGATCGTGACAGCGCCTCGATCTGGGTGGAGACCGCCGACCCCTGCACGGTCACCGTCGAAGCGGACGGCAGGGCTTACCGGTCGCCTACCTTCACCGTGCACGGACACCACTACGCGATCGTGGATCTCGTTGGACTCTCCCAGGATATCGGGTCCTATTCCGTCACACTCGACGGGGAGGCCGTATGGCCTCAGGAAGGTCGCCCGCCCAGCCGGATCAGGCTGCTGCCCGCAGAAGGGGTGCGCAAGCTGACGTTCGGCTCGTGCCGCACCAGCGTGCCGCACGACGCGGCGCACGTGCTCACGCACGGCAACGACATGCTACGCACGCTCGGCGGACATCTCGCGCAGGCCGGCGACGAGGAGTGGCCCGACCTGCTGCTGCTCCTCGGCGACCAGGTCTACGCCGACAACCCGTCGCCCGAGATCCTGGCCTACATCAGGTCGCGGAGAGACACCGCCCCGCAGGGGGAGATCGCCGACTTCGAGGAATACGCCGAGCTCTACCGCCGGGCGTGGACCGACCCCGACATCCGCTGGCTGCTGTCCACCGTGCCGACCGCGATGATCTTCGACGACCACGACGTGCGCGACGACTGGAACACCTCGAAGACCTGGCGCGAGCAGATGGCCAGAACGCCATGGTGGCGCCGCCGGGTCATCGCGGGGCTCGGGGCGTACTACGTCTACCAGCATCTTGGCAACCTCTCACCGGCCGAGCGCGCGGAGGAGCCGCTCCTGCAGAAGCTGCTGGGCGGCGACGGCGACACCGGAGACGCGCTCGACGAGTTCGCCGACAAGGCCGACGCCGAGCCGAGCAGCAACCGCTGGAGCTACGCCCGCGACCTCGGGGAGGCCCGCCTGATCATGGTCGACACGCGGTGCGCCAGGCAGCTCACGCCCGGCGACCGCCGCATGCTCGACCCCGACGAGTGGGCCTGGCTCCAGGAGCAGGTCACCCGCCCGGCCGAGCGGCTGATCATCGGCTCGTCGATCCCGTTCCTGCTGCCCGAGGGCGTCCACGGCGTACAGAACTGGAACGAGGTCCTGTGCGACGGCAAGTGGGGCCGCCTGGTGGGCCGGTGCTCCGAGATGCTCCGGCAGGCCTTCGACCTGGAGCACTGGGCGGCGTTCCGCCGCTCGTTCGAAGACCTGGCCAGGATGCTGATCAAGCTCGGCAAGCCCGTGCTGATCCTCTCCGGCGACGTGCACTACTCCTACCTGGCCAAGGCCAACACCGGGCCGGTCTACCAGGTCGTGTGCTCGCCGATCCGCAACCCGCTCAGCCGGGTGTTGCGCTGGGCCAACGTGTTCACCCAGTTCGGCCTGGCCACGCTGGTGGGCGGCCTGCTGGCGCGGTCGGCGGGCATCCCGAGAGCGCCCTTCCGGTGGAGGATCGTCAAGGGCCCCTGGTTTCAGAATGCGCTGGCCACCCTGACCCTCCCCGGCACGCTGACCTGGTACGAGTCGCGCGACGACGCCATGAAGCCGATCGAGTCCTTACGCGTGGGTTGAGCCCTTACCGCTCCTTCAAGGCGTAGAGAGCATCGGTGAGCTGGTCGATCGCCCAGATCAGGTCGTCCTCGGAGACGACGATCGGCGGAGCCAGCCGGATCGTGGAGCCGTGCGTGTCCTTGACCAGCACGCCGCGCCTCAGCAGCGCCTTCGACACCTCGCGCCCGGTGGCCAGCGACGGCTCGATGTCCACGCCAGCCCACAGCCCGCGCCCGCGCACCTCGGTGACGCCCTTGCCGATCAGCTCGCGCAGCCGGGTGTGCAGGGTCTCGCCGAGCTTGGTGGCCCTGGCCTGGAACTCGCCGGTGTTCAGCAGCTCGATGACCGCGATGCCCACCGCGCACGCCAGCGGGTTGCCGCCGAACGTGGACCCGTGCTGGCCGGGGTGGATGATGCCGAGCACGTCGCGGTCGGCCGCGATGGCCGACACCGGTACGACGCCGCCGCCGAGGGCCTTGCCCAGGACGTAGATGTCGGGCACGACCCCTTCGACGTCGCACGCGAACGTCTGCCCGGTGCGGCCCAGGCCTGACTGGATCTCGTCGGCGATCATCAGGATCCCGCCCGCCGAGCACAGCTCCCTGACCTCGGTCAGGTAGCCGTCCGGCGGCACCAGCACCCCGGCCTCGCCCTGGATGGGCTCGACGAGCACGGCGACCGTGTTGGCGTCGACGGCCTGCCTGATCGCGTCGGCCGAGCCGTAGGGCACGATCCTGAAGCCCGGCGTGTAGGGGCCGAAGCCGTCGTGCGCCTCCGCGTCGGTGGAGAAGCTGATGATCGTGGTGGTGCGGCCGTGGAAGTTGTTCTCCATCACGATGATGTTGGCCTGGTCGGGCTCGACGCCCTTGACCTCGTAGCCCCACTTGCGCGCCACCTTGATGGCGGTCTCGACGGCCTCGGCGCCGGTGTTCATGGGCAGGATCATGTCCTTGCCCGTGAGGTCGCCCAGGCCGGCGCAGAAGTGCGCGAACTGGTCGTGGTAGAAGGCGCGGCTGGTCAGGGTCAGCCGTTCGAGCTGGTCCCTCGCCGCCTCGACGATCTTCGGGTGGCTGTGGCCGAAGTTGAGCGAGGAATAGCCGGACAGGCAGTCCAGATAACGCTTCCCCTCGACGTCGGTGACCCACGCTCCATGCGCCTCGCGGATCACCACGGGCAGTGGGTGGTAGTTGTGTGCGCTGCGGCTCTCGCTGATCTCGATCAGCTCTGCGCTGGTGGTCATGGTCAGTTCTCCCCCCTGATCTCCAGTGTGCAGCACTTGGGGCCCCCACCCGCCTTACGCAGCTCCGACAGGTCGACCGGGATCACCTCGTACCCCCGGCGCTTGAGCTCCAACTGCAGGGTGGAGGCCTCGGCATTGATCACCACGTGGGTGCCGTCGCTGACCGCGTTCAGGCCGAGCACCTCGGCGTCCAGGGCGGTCGCCAGGATCGCCTCGGGGAACATGCGGCGCAGCACCTCCTGGCTGCCCCGCGAGAAGGCCTCCGGGTAGTAGGCCACGTTCCGGCCGTCCAGCGGGAACAGCGCCGTGTCCAGGTGGTAGAAGCGCGGGTCGACCAGCGTCAGCGAGGTCACCGGCCGGCCCAGGATCTCCTGCGCCTCCTGGTGGGCTCGCACGTCCGTGCGGAAGCCGGTGCCGGCGAGGATGACCTCGTCGAGCGCGAGGAAGTCGCCCTCGCCCTCGTTGACGTGCCGCGGCTCGTGCGCCGGATATCCGCGCTCGGCGAACCAGCGCAGATAGGCCGGGCCCTCGGGGCCGCGCTGCGGGTAGGCGAACCGGGCGCCGTAGACGCGCCCGTCGACGACCAGCGCGCCGTTGGCGGCGAACACCATGTCGGGCAGCCCGTCGATCGGGTCGATCAGGCTGACGCGATGGCCGAGTTCCTCGTATGCGGCTTTGAGCTCCTCCCACTGCCGAACCGCGACGTCGCGGGACGCGCCGGCTTCCGGGCGCATCCACGGATTGATGCTGTATTCGACGGCGAAGTAGTCGGGGCGACACATGAGGAAGTGTTTGGGCATGCAGCGCTCCATCATCGTTGACCAGGGAAAATCCCGCTCTGGAGGGACGCAGCCAGCCTAGGAACCGCCGTCATGGCGGCCAAGACGTCGACATTGCGTATATGCGCAGGTCTGTTGCGTCTTTCAGGCGCTCGTATGCGTTCCGTTGCGCGGTTGCGGCACGGTGGTGCCAGGAGGTGCGTCGACCAGCCTGGAGAGCACGATGACGCTCCTGGTCCGCACCACGAACGTCTCCGCCGCGATGCGCTCGATCACCCGCTCCACGTGACGGACGTCCGTCGCCCTGATGTGCAGCAGCGCGTCGGCCTCGCCGGTGATCGTGGCCGCCCCCACCACCTCGGGGAACTTGGCCACGGACAGCGCGATGTCCGACGGCTTGGTCTTGCCCTGGCAGAACAGCTCCACGTACGCCTCGGTCGTCCAGCCCAGCGCCTGGGGCGCCACCCGGGCGCTGAACCCGGTGATCGCCCCCGTCGCCCGCAGCCGGTCGACCCGCCGCTTGACCGCCGACGCGCTCAGCCCCACCTGGTCACCGATGTCCGCGTACGTCGCACGGGCGTCGTCGACGAGCGCCGCGATGATGTCACGATCGAGCCGGTCCAGTTCCACGCGCTCTGTATACAGCCTGGCCAGGCTGGCGCGCGACGTGCGGCGCGCGGGAGACTGGGCGCCCGAACCGTGTCCGGAGGGTTTTCACCACGATGAGCGCAGCGAGTTTCCCCGAGGGTTTCGTCTGGGGAGTGTCGACTTCCGCTTTCCAGATCGAGGGGGCCACGACCGCAGACGGCCGCGGCCCGTCCATCTGGGACGGCTTCTCCGCCGACCGCGCGGAGGCGTGCGACCATTACCACCGCCATACCGAGGACGTGCGGTTGATGAAAGACCTCGGAATAGCCGCCTACCGGTTCTCGGTGAGCTGGGCGAGGGTGATTCCCGACGGCTGCGGAAAGGTGAACACGGCCGGGCTCGGCTTCTACGACCGGCTGCTCGACGAGTTGCTCGCCGCGGGCATCACCCCCTATGCCACCCTTTATCACTGGGACCTGCCGCAGGCTCTGGAAGACCAGGGTGGCTGGCCGGTCCGCGACACCGCCCGCCATTTCGCGGATTACGCCGCGGCCGTTCACGAGCGGCTCGGTGACCGGGTCGACACGTGGTTCACGGTGAACGAACCGTGGGTGGCGGCCTTTCTCGGATATGGCTCCGGCATTCACGCGCCTGGCAGGACGTCGGCGGCCGACGCCTTCCGCAGCGCCCACCACATGCTGCTCGCCCACGGGCTGGGCGTCCAGGCGCTGCGCGCCGCCGGGGCCGCCAAGGTGAGCGCCGTCGTCAACATTTCACCCGTGCTGACGCCCGCCCAGGTGAGCGACTTCGGCAGGGAGTTGAGCGAGGAGGACGCCGAGGCCGTGGCCAGGATCGACGCCCTGGCGAACCGGCAGTTCCTCGACCCGATGCTGCGCGGCGCCTACCCGGCCGACCTGATCCCGCTCATCGAGCGCCACGCGGGGCTCGGCCACGTCCGCGACGGCGACCTCGACGTCATCGCCCAGCCCATCGACCTGATCGGCGTCAATTACTACGCGCCGCTGGTGGTGCAGGCGCAGCCCAGCGAACCCGCCGATCCGGCTTTCCCGGGAAGCGAGGGCGTGCTCTTCTGCACGGTGCCCACGGCGGTCACCGCCATGGGCTGGCCCATCGTGCCCGGTTGCCTCTCCCAGTTGCTCGGCCGTCTTTCGCGGGAATATCCGGAAACCGACCTGATGATCACCGAGAACGGCGCCGACTTCGTCGACGTGGTGACCGGCGACGGCATTCACGACGTCGAAAGGATCAGCTTCATCGAGGAGCACCTGCGCGCCCTGAGATCCGCGATCGAGAACGGCGCCAGGGCCCGCGGATATTTCGTCTGGACGCTGCTCGACAACCTCGAATGGGCCGACGGCTACCAGCGCAAGTTCGGCCTCGTGCACGTGGACTTCGCCACCCAGAAACGCCGCATGAAAGACAGCGCCCGGTGGTATCGCGACGTCGTCGCGCGCAACGGCCTGAGCGAGACCCGCGCCAGGCGGCCCACCCTGGAGACCGTGGCCGCCCGCGCCCACGTCTCCAGAGCCACGGTCTCGCGCGTCGTCAACGGCGAGACCTCGGTGAGCCCTGAGGTCCGCGCGACGGTGATGCGGGCCGTCAGAGAGCTCGGCTACGTGCCCAACGCGGCCGCCCGCAGCCTGGTCACCCGGCGCACCAACACGGTCGCCCTCGTCCTGTCGGTGCCCAGACAGGGCGGCGATCCGCTGACCGCGGCCGTCGTCCAGTACGTCACCAGCATGCTCGAGGGCGCGGGCAAGCAGATCACGCTCATGCTGGCCGACACCGCCGAGAGCCACCGCCGCATCGCCTCCCACGTGGAGGCGCGGCTGGCGGACGGCGTCGTGCTTCTGCCGCCCGACCGGGCCGACACTCTGGCCGAGCGGCTCTCGCGGACCGGCGTGCCGATCGTGCTGCTCGGCAAACCCGCGGTCGCGTCGCTGGTGCCGTACGTGGACGTCGACAACGCCGGGGGAGCGGCGGCCGCCACCGAGCACCTCATCGCGCGCGGCCGCCGCCACATCGGCATGATCTGCGGCCCCATGGACCTGGTCTCCGTCCAGGACCGCCTGGCCGGTCACCGCGCGGCCCTGCACCGCGCCGGCATGAGGCCGCTCCTGGCCCCGGCCGACGACCTCACCCGCGCGTCCGGCGCGGCCGCCGCGCGCCGGCTCATCGGCGACAACCCGTCACTGGACGCGATCTTCGTGGCCGGTGACCAGCTGGCCATCGGGGCGTTGCGGGCGGCGCAGGAGGCCGGGCGGCGGGTGCCGGACGACCTGGCGATCGCGGGCTTCGACGACATCGACGCCGCCTCGGCCACCACCCCGCAGCTCACCACCGTGCGCGTCCCTGTCGCCGACCAGGCCCTCGCGCTCGCCCGGCTCCTGCTGTCGCGCCTGGAGGGCCGCCACGTCACGTCCGTCGTGCTCCCGGCCAGGCTCGTGGTCAGGGACTCCACCTGACGGCCGCCACGTCACGTCGGCCGTGCTCCCGGCTGGTCGGGGGCTCCACCTGACGGCCGCTCATCCGTCTCTTGTCTCCCGAATCGGGCGCCTGCCGTCGATCCGCGCCCCGGCGACTTAGCATCGATGGCAGGACCCCGCTGGGAGGCCAGATGCGCTTCGTCCGCCGCAAGCAGGAAGCATCCGTCGAGCCCGACGGCCAGGTCACCCGCATCGCGCCCGCGGCCGCGTACGACGGCGACCTCTACCACCTGCCCGAGTGGCCGCGGCGCCGCGGCGAAGAACGCGCTCTGGGCCGCGCCCACGCCGAAGGCGGCCAGATCGACACGCTCACCCTCCAGACCGGCAGCGTGCCCCGCTTCCACGAGCTGGAGGACGAACGCCGGGAAGAGCTCGCCAGAATCGACGAGTGCACGGAGCGGGAGACCCAGCGGGCCCGCGCCGAGTTAGAGGCGCAGAAGATCCGCCTGGCGGAGTCGCAGCGCGCGTTCGGGGAGGCGCGCAAGGCCCTGGACGACAGCCGGCAGCGCGTCACCGAGCTGGAACACCCCAGCAGGCGCCCCGGCGACGGCCGCCCCAGCTCGATCGCCGTCTCCGGCAGCCACTGGCCGGTCGTCCGCCGCTGGCTGCCCGCCGCGCTCCTTCTGCTGCTCCTGCTGGTCGTCGAGGTGCCCATCCTCTACCAGGTGATCCTCAGCTGGGGCGACAGCGTCGCGATGACCGCGCTCCTCGCCGCGGGCGCAGCCCTGATCATGCTGGTGGCGCCGCACATGTACGGGCGCGCGTTCCGTTCCTGGCAGGAGCACGGCAGCTCGGCCGAGGGGCGCTGGCTGCTGATCGGCGTGGCGCTCGTCTGGCTGGGCCTCATCGTTGCCGTGGCCGTGCTGCGCCGGGACGCCCTGGTCAAGCCCCTGGTGGTGGACGGGCAGGAGGTCGGCCCCACCTCCGAGGGCGTCGGCCAGCTGCCCACCATGGTCCTCCTGCTGGCGCTCCTCGTGGCCACCGCCCTCATCGCCGCCGACCTGGGGCGCCGCATGCACAACCCCAACGACCGCCGCCTCAGGGAACTCCGGGCCAAACGTGACGCCGAGGCCTGCGCCTTCGTCGGCGCCCAGGCGGCCTACCAGCACGACGCCGGCTACGCGGAGAGCATCGCCCACTACGTCGAGGCCGTGGACCGCCGCCGGGCCAGCCGGCTGCGGCAGCTCGACGGCGGCTTCGACAGCCTGGCTACGGCGTACCTCGGGGGAGTCGTCGAGGGCCTGAAGGATCCTGAGGCGGCCAGCTGGGCCGAACGCATCGTCCTGCAGCGCCGCACCCGCTCCTCCTGACCTCCTCCAGCGCACCGCGGGCCCGTACGCACGGGATCACGCGCGTACGGGCCCGCCGGCGGAGGCGGGACAGGCGGTCAGGAGGTGGAGAAGGTGAACCAGTTGACGTTGACGAAGTCGGCAGGCTGGCCGCTGCTGAAGGTCAGGTAGACCGTGTGCGTCCCGGTCACCCCCGAGATGTTGGCCGGGATGGTGCGCCAGCTCTGCCATCCGCCGGTGTTCCCCACGGCGAAGTCACCGATGGGCGCGGCCGTGGGGCTCCCGAGCCGCACCTGCACCAGCCCGCTGACCCCGGCGCCCGCCCCGGACGCCACCCTGGCCTTGAACTGGCGGGCGGCCTGCGAGCCGAACCTCACTCCGTCGAAGCGCAGCCAGTCGCCGTTGGAGATGCCGCCGACGTTCTGGCCGCCGCCCGAGTCGGTGGTCGACTCGATCATGGTGCCCGACTGGGCGGTGTAGCGCTCGGCCTGGATGGTGGAGCGGGCGTCGACGTTGCCGGGCGGGTCGGTCGGGTCGGGGTCGCCGCCGCCCGTGCCGCTCTGCCAGACCGCGACGTAGTCCACCATCATCGGCCTGCCGGGCACGGTGTCCCCCGTGGGGGTCCCGAAGCCGGCCACGCCGTTGGGGAACGCGCCGCCCATCGCCACGTTGAGCAGCAGGAAGTAGCCGGCGTGGCCGGTCATGTTGTTCCAGGTCGTGGCGTCGAACCGGGACTGGCTGAGGCTGTGGAACAGCTGGCCGTCCACGTACCAGCGCAGCTGGTTGGGGCTCACGCTGCGGTCCCACTCGAAGCGGTAGGTGTGGTAGCCCGACTGACAGGACGTGCCGGGGCAGGCGCGGCTGGCGCCGAGGCCGTTGTTCTCGTCGCACGGCCCGCCGGGGGCGACGCCGCAGTGGAGCACGGCCCAGACGGAGTTGAGGCCGTTGACGTTCTCCATGATGTCGAACTCGCCGATCCCCGGCCAGTTCCAGTAGTTCCCCCGGTACGGCGATCCGAGCGCCCAGAACGCCGGCCAGTAGCCGAGGGCGGCGTTGCCGGTCACGTTCGGCATCTGGATGCGGCCCTCGATGCGCAGGATGCGCCCGTCGGCGGGCTTGAAGTCGGATCGCCTGGTCTCGATGCGGGCCGAGGTCCACTCGCCGGAGCCGCTGCGGAGCGGGGTGATGCGCAGGTTGCCCGAGCCGTCGAGGCTGAGGTTGGAGGTGCTGGAGGTGTAGTTCTGGATCTCGCCGGTGCCCCAGTTGGCCGGGCCGCCGGGGTACGCGTGCCCTGTGTCGATGATCCAGTTGTTCGACGAGGGCAGGGTGTTCGCCGGGCCGTTGAAGTCGTCGGACCAGACCAGTGACCAGCCGGACGGCGTGGGCGGCACGGACGCCGAGGCGCCGGTGGTCATCTGGACGAGCAGCCCGGTGAGTGCGGTGAGAGCCACGGCCACGGCCGCTAAGCGGCGCCGGTGCCTGTTTGTTGTTGTCATCATCGCTCCATGGGGGTGCGGATGGCGAGAGAGCGCTCTCTCAACGATGTGAACACAGCAGATGGTTCCTGTCAATCATCGCCACACGGGGCACCCCACGCTCGTGAAGGCGGGCTCGGAGCGTTTCCAGAGAGCGCTCTCGTTGCGGCCCACGCCGGACGTCACAGCAGGTCCACGGTGGTCGCGCCGGTCGCTTCGAACGCCTCCTGCCAGAACGCCTCCAGCTGGGGGAACCGGTCGGGGCTCGACGTCTTCTCCCGCAGGAAACCATGCACGACCACCGCGTACCCGGTCATGTCGGGCAGCAGCCGCGCGTCCCGCAACTCCTTGATCTTCTGGCTACGCGCGCTCTCGCTGAGGTCCAGCCGGTTGATGTCCAGCTCACCCCGATTGTTGATCAGGTCGCTGAAGACGAGGATCCGGTGCGCCCTGTCCGGCTGCCGTTGCGCGCTGAGCTGCTTGGCCACGTACCGCAGCGCCCCCAGGACGTCCGACCCCTCGCCCTCCGTCGGGCAGTCGAACAGCTTGACCGCCCGCGGCACCACCTGCGTGATGCGGTGTTTCCTGACCCGCTCCTCGACCATGGGATTGTCGTTGGGGTTCTCGGCCCGGGTCGCCGCGACGGGCACCGGGTCCTGGCGGCAGGCGCTGCTCTCCGAGCTGCCCGTGACCGCCGCGAACCCGATCCAGTCGCACCCTTCCGCGAACGCCGGCACCTTGGAGGCGACGTCGTTCCTGGAGGTGGCGGGATCGGCGTAACTGGTCGAGTCGACGACCACCCCGCAGAGCCCTCTGGCCTCGGTCCCGCACGCCGTCAGACCGGCCGCGACCACCGGCAGCACCCCTAACGCCGCGATCAGGCGGCGCGCCGTCCGGGCTCTTCCCGGAACCGCGCGCCGGTCCCGGGCCCCGCCGCTTCCCTCCGCCATCATCCGTCCTCCTGCCTGTGCGGCGAATCGTCCGGGTCGTCCTTCGTGTCCGTGGCGTCCGTGTCCGGCGTGCCCGGTGACAGCTGGCGGCGGGACCCGCCGGGCAACTCCCTGGGCAGCACCTCGGCGTGCCACACCTCGATGCGGTTCTCCACCTCGCGCAGGATCCGCCCGATCTCCTGCCGGCCCGAGACCGCCGTGGGGTTGCCCGCCGTGGCGTCCATGGCGATGATCTCGCCCTTCCACAACGACGGGACCTCCTCCTTACGCGGATGGGCCCGCAGCACGCCGCTCTTGTACGCGGCGATGAGCTGCTCGGCCCTGGCCTGCACCGCCTCCACCTCGTGGTCGCGCTGGATCAGCGCGCTGTCCCACTCCTGGGTGAGGTGCTCGATGCGGGCCCTGGCCCGCTGCACGCCGGCGTTCGCCTCCTCGACCACGGCCCGCCGCCGCGCCTCCGCCCGCAGCGCCCTGGCCTCCGCGATCGAGATGAACGGATCCCGCTCCCTCGCTCCCACCGCCCAGGTGGCCGCCGCATCGGCCCCCGCCGCCTGTTGCACCGGTGCCTGGCCGGACTCGGCGTCCTGCCGGGCTTCGGGGGTGGCGCCCGGGTGGTTCTCGGGAGTGGTGTTCGGGCCGGTGTCGGGGGCGGCGCCTGGTCCTGGCTCGGGCGGCGCGGGGGCGTGACCGTTCGGGGACGTGGACGGTGGTGGCAGGGTGTCGCTCCTGCCCAGCTCCCGCAGGATGACCTCCCGCTCACCCAGCGCTCGTTCCATCAGTGCCGTACGCGTGGCGGCCAGGCGCCGGTCGACCTCGGTGATCTGCTCGCGGGCCCGGGCACGGATCTCCGTCACGTACGCGGGCTGGAACTCCGGATCGGTGAACTCGCCTAACGGATGCCGGCGGGCGTCCCGCATCCCCTGTCGGCGCGCCTCCTCGCGCTCGGCCAGCGGATCGCCCCGCTTGAACAGCCGCGACAAGAACGCCATCCGCGTCTCTCCTGGCTCCGGCCGGACCGGAACCCGGCCCGAGTGTCCCTGCCCCCAGACTAAGTGCTCACTTCCGGGTAATGGCGGCACGGCGAGCACTGTCGCCGAACGTGAAGATGCCGTCTCTCACGGTTGGCGGGTAAGACCACCCTGCTGCAAACGTGCAGACGCTTCGGCGAAGCCACGTTCACCACCCTCGACGATCGCTCCGAACTCGCGATCGCCAAGGACGACCCGCGCACTTTCGCGCGTAGACATCCGCAACCGGTGATCCCCACGCTCTCAGAGTCACTCGCGGGCCGTGTGGCGTTCGTGGATCTGTGGCCTTTCGCGGTCAGCGAGCGCGTGGGGGGACACAGGCGTTCTGCGATCACGTGTTCGCCGACCCGGAGTTCTCCACAGGCCGGGTGTCAGCATGGACGCCCGGGGCCGGAGGGCAACTGGTCCTCGCCCACATCGCCGAAGGTCTCGGGCTCGACGCGGCGACCGTACGCACGCATCTGGCCTATCTGGAAACCGTGTTCCTGGTCGGCTCGGCACCTGCATGTTCCAACAACCTCACCTCACGCGTGACCCACGCGCCCAAGACCTATGTGACCGACAGCGGGCTGGCCGCCTACTTCATGGACGTGGATGCTGACGCGCTTCTCGCCCCGGGACATCCAGCCCTCGGCGGGCTCCTGGAGACTTTCGTCTTCGCGGAACTTCTCAAGCTGTCGACCTTCGCCCGCCGGCAGGTCACCATGCGCCACTACCGGGACAGAGAGAAGCGCAAGATCGACGCCATCCTCGAGCGCCGTGACGGCGGTGTGGTGGGCATTGAGGTCGAGGCCTCAGCCACGCCCAAGAGCGAGGACGCCAAGCATCTTCGCTGGTTGAGAGAGAGGCTTGGCGACAGGTTCCGCGCTGGATACGTCCTGCACCTCGGCGCGACGAACCTCCCGTCAGGGGACCGCATCTTCTTCTCGCCACTGTCGGCCTTGTGGAATCACGTGGAACCAGACCGGGTCGTGCCGAGCCTTCGCGGCCGGAGAACGGGCGGTGGGTGAGGCCGCGGCACCGTACGGACGTGCGGTGCCGCGGCATCGACCCCGGTCAGCCCTTGGCGGCCTCGCCGTTGGCCTGAGCCTGCTCCATCGCCTCTTCGGGGGAGGCTTCGAGGTCCTGCTCGGCGTCGGCGCTCGCCTGCGCGGAGGACTTGTCGAGGCGGACCCAGCTCGTCACGCTCTCCACCGCGAACAGGACGAACAGGTAGGCCGTCAGCACCGCCAGCACCGGGGTCAGCGCCCCGAGCGCGGCCCCGGCGCCGATGATGAGCAGGCGCAACTCCCACCCGAGCCCCGCGTGGAACACCCAGGCGGGCGGCCAGATGCTCTGGCGGGTGCGGTAGACGGTGTCGTAGGTGTGGTAGCCCACGACGTACACCAGCACGAACAGCAGCCACCTCGGCGCGTCGGCCACGAGGCCGATGGCGATCATGGTGAGGAACTCGGTGCCCCGCAGCAGCGGCGGGGTCAGCCAGTCGAAGCGGCCCAGGTGGTCGCGCGGCGCGGTGGGCAGCACCAGCAGCAGCATGATCGCCACGGGCAGGAGCAGGATCGGGCCCGGCTCCAGCACGCCGGCGACGATGAGGCCGATGATCGCCAGCAGGGCGACGAGCGTGGCGGGCACGGGCGGCAAGCCCCTGCCGATCTTGCCGGCCAGTGCGTGGACGAGCGGGCCGTCGTCGCGGTAGGCGAGCAGGCGGGCGGTCTGGATGCGGCGGCGTTCCTCGTCGGGGTCCGGCGTGGGGGTGGCCATGGCCTGCGGTTGGGTGATCATACGAGCGACCTCATGAGGCGTCCGGTGAGGGTGTAGATGGCGGCGACGGAGCCCCAGATCACCAAGGTGATGAAGGTGATCCGGGCGTCGAAGAGGGCGGCGGTGATCGCGATGGCCGCGAACCGCTCGCCGATGGGGAACACGATCATCTTGCGCGCCCAGTGGACGGCGCGGTTCTTGCCCGCCTTGCTCCACATCTTGAGCACGCCCCGCACGCCCTGGCTGCGCTCGACCTTCCGCCGCGTCAGCGCCTCGCGCAGGTCGCGGTCGTCGGGCGCGTCGAGGGCCACGGTGGGCAGCTTGGCCGGTGGTTTGCGGCGGTTGGAGATGCCGAAGGAGAAGTCGAGCAGGTGGCGCACCGACTGCAGGCCGATCGCGGCCAGCGCCAGGATCCAGATGTCCTCGCTGTTGCCGGAGACCACCCAGCCGATGGCCAGGCCGGCGAAGACCACGTATTCCTTGAACCGGTCGAACGTGGCGTCCAGCCATGCCCCCAGCACGCCGAACTTGCGGGCGTAGCGGGCCACCTGCCCGTCAACGCAGTCGAAGACGAACGCGAAGTAGATCAGGATCCCGCCCGCCACCATCCACGGGCGATCGCCCGTGGCGAAGCAGGCGGCCGCGGCCACGCCGAGCGCGATCGAGATCAGCGTGACCTGGTTGGGCGTCAGCCCGCGCCTGGCCGCCCAGCGGGCGATGAAGCGGGAGTAGGTGGAGACGAAGTAGGTGGTGAAGAAGCCGTCGGCGCCCTTGACCGCGTTGTTGAGCCTGGAGCGGTCTTCGTCCATGCCGGTCATCTCGGCGCCCGCCTCGTTGACCTCCTCCTGGGTGGTGACCCGGCGGTAGAACAGGTCGCGGCGGCCGCGGATGCCGACCGACACGCCGTTGCGCACCAGGCCGAACACGATGAGCTGCACCAGGTCGTCGTCATCGCCGAAGCGGTGGGCGATCTCGGCCAGCTCGCGGCAGGTCTGCGCCAGCACGGGCGCGTTGCGCGCGCTCACGTGCAGCGGGCCGAGCAGCGCCGCGTTGGGCCTGGTGACCGCGTGGTGGGCGGTGCCCACCGAGACCACGCGGGAGGATTTGCCGATGCGGGCGCGGACGGGCAGGCCTTCGAGGCGTTCGTAGCCGATCTCCGGCTCCGCCTCGGCGATCGGGACGCGCCCTTCCTGACCGGACTCGTCGTCGCCGTCTTCCTGGCCGTTGTCTTCCTGACCGGTGTCCTCCTGCGCCTCCTCGGTGATCCCGTAGCGCGGCTCCTTCGCGACGAGCGCCAGCGCACCGCGCTTGGACTTGGTGATCTGGTAGATCAGCTCGTCGTGGACGACGGAGTTGGTCGGGATGATGAAGAGGTTTTCCGTTGCTGATGCTGCGACATCGGCCAGGGCTCGCAGGGCGGCGGCCACATCGCCTGACTCGATGGTGGCGGGCCGCGGATCCATGGAGGTGACCTGGCTGCGTAGTCGTTCGGCCACGGTGGGGTTGCCGGTTAGCGCGGCCAGCCTCAGGCCGGTCGGAGAGGTTTCGGGGCCGGGCGAGGCGCCCAGCAGGACCACGCGGGTCATGTCTCCCTTTCGAGGCGATTGCGGGGGGTTGAACAACGGGTGATGCGGGGACAGGCGTCAAAGTCTAGTGAGGGTTACGCAAAGTCGCGTCAACAGAGCATGCCCGTAACGTCCGCCCGTCGGTACCGAGAGTGGCCGTAAGATGTCCGAGTGAGTCTCTACCGTGACGAAGGCGTGGTCCTGCGTACACAGAAACTCGGTGAGGCCGACCGCATCGTCACCATTCTGGCCAAGCGCACCGGCAAAATCCGCGCGGTGGCCAAGGGCGTGCGCCGCACGACGTCGCGTTTCGGGGCGAGGCTCGAGCCGTTCACCCACGTCGACCTGCAGCTGCACACCGGGCGCACCCTCGACGTCGTCACCCAGGCGGAGACGTTGAGGCCCTATGGAGAGGCGCTGGCCGCCGACTATCCGCGCTACACCGCGGGCACCGCGATGCTGGAGACCGCCGACCGGCTGACGCACGGGGAGAAGGAGCCGGCGCTGCGGCAGTTCCTGCTCCTGGTGGGCGGGCTGCGCACGCTCGCCGGCCGGGATCACGAGGCCAGATTGGTGCTGGACGCCTATTTCCTGCGCTCCCTGGCCGTGGCCGGCTACGCCCCCGCGCTCGACGCGTGCGCCAAGTGCCGGGCCCCGGCGATCAGGGCGTTCGCCATCATCGCCGGCGGCGTGGTGTGCGGGGCGTGCAAGCCGTCCGGGTCCGCCGTGCCCGCCGGAGAGACGATCGTGCTCATGGCCGCGCTGCTGCGCGGCGACTGGGCCCTGGCCGACGCCTCCGAGTCGCGCCATCGCAGCGAATGCAGCGGCCTTGTCGCCGCCTATCTGCAGTGGCACCTCGAACACGGCATACGCTCTCTCCGACACGTCGAAAGGGAGCCCGCGTGAACGTCCGACCACCGTCCCCGCATCCGTCAGGCGCGACACCGCCGCCGATCCCGCGCGAGCTGGTGCCCCGGCACGTCGCGATCGTCATGGACGGAAACGGCCGCTGGGCCAAGGCGCGGGGGTTGCCGCGCACCGAGGGGCACAAAGCAGGCGAGTCCTCGTTGTTCGACGTCATCGAGGGGGCTCTTGAGCTGGGCATCCCCTATCTGAGCGCGTACGCGTTCTCGACGGAGAACTGGAAGCGCTCGCCCGACGAGGTGCGGTTCCTCATGGGCTTCAACCGCGACGTCATCCGGCGGCGTCGCGACGAGCTCAACGCCATGGGCGTGCGCGTACGCTGGGCCGGCCGACCGGGACGGCTGTGGAAGAGCGTCATCTCCGAGTTGCAGACGGCCGAGGAGATGACCGTCGCCAACCGCACGCTGACGCTGCAGTTCTGCGTCAACTACGGCGGGCAGGCCGAGATCGTCGACGCGGCGGTCCGGATGGCCGAGGACATCGCGGCCGGGCGGGTGAGACCGTCCAGGGTCAACGAGAAGGTGTTCGCCCGCTATCTCGACGAGCCGGAGATCCCCGAGGTCGACCTGTTCGTACGGTCGTCGGGCGAGCAGCGGTTCTCCAATTTCCTGCTGTGGCAGTCGGCCTACGCCGAGATGGTGTTCCTCGACCGGCTCTGGCCCGACTTCGACCGAAGGGACCTGTGGGAGGCGTGCGAGATCTACGCCAAGCGCGACCGCCGCTACGGCGGGGCGATGCCCAACCAGGTCTAGCGGCTCAGGCGCGGCGGCGGGCGCGATAGGCGGCGACGTGCATGCGGTTGCCGCACGTGCGGCTGTCGCAGTAGACGCGCGAGCGGTTGCGTGACTCGTCCACGAACACCCGGTCGCAGTCGGGCGCCGCGCACGTGCGCAGGCGTTCGGCCTCGCCCTCGACCAGCAGGTGGGCCAGCGCCACCCCGCAGTCGGCCGCCACGTGCTCCGCCAGCGCCGCGTCGGCGGCGAAATAGTGTACGTGCAGCGGGTGCCCGTCGTGCTCCGTGAGCCTGGGCGTGATGCGCGTCTCCGACAGCAGCGCGTTCAACGTGCGGACCGCGCTCGGCTGGTCGGTGGCGGTGAAGACACGGTGGAACGCCTCCCGCACCATCCGCACCTGACCCAGGTCGCGGGCCGTCAGCCGGCTCACGCCGCTGATCTGGCGGGACTCCACGAACGCCTGCAGTTCGGCCAGGCCGGCCAGGCCCTCCTCGCCGCCGGTGGAGGGCGAGGTGTTGACCAGCTCGACAACGGTGGCCAGCGAATGCACCATGTCATGGCCAAACGGCATGTTGACTCCTGTACGCGCCGGGTTCTAGCGTTGTCGCAGCGTATCTCTTGCATGGGGTTCCGGGGGTTTCCGTGAGTGCACATCGGCGTATCGTCATGGTCGCGATCGCCGGAGCGCTCATCATCTCCACCTCTGGCCCCATGGTCCGCATGGCGGACGTGTCACCCGCGACCTCCGCATTCTTCCGCTGCGCGTACGCCGTGCCGCCGATGCTCGTGCTGGCCTGGCTGGAGCGGCGCAGGTTAGGCCCCATGCCGCGCAGGGCGCTCCTGCTGGCCTGGTCGGCAGGCGCGGTCTTCGCGCTCGACCTGCTGTTCTGGCACCATGCGATCGAGTACGTCGGCGCGGGGCTGGCGACCGTGCTGGGAAACCTGCAGGTGTTCATCGTGGCGTTCGCCGCCTGGGCGGTGTTCGGGGAGCGGCCGTCCGCGCGGCTGATGGTCGGGACGCCGGTGGTGTTCGGAGGCGTGGTGCTGATCTCCGGGGTGTTCGACAGCGCAGCCTACGGCAGCGACCCGATGATGGGAGTGCTCGCGGGGGTGGCCACGTCGTTGTCGTACGCGGTGTTCCTGCTGCTGATGAAGGCCGGGCCGGATCGCGGCGCGGGCCCGCTGGCACACGCGACCGTGGTGACCGCCGCGACGATCGCGCTGCTCAGCCCGGTGTTCGGGGGCGCGGACTTCACGCCGAGCTGGCCCGCGCACGGATGGCTGTTGTTGCTCGCGCTCGGGCCGCAGGTGCTCGGGTGGTCGCTGATCACGTTTTCGCTGCCGCGCCAGCCCGCCGCGCTCACGGCACTGCTGCTGCTGATCCAGCCCATGACGACCGTGGGGATCTCCGCCCTGGCGCTCGGGGAGCGCCCCTCGGTGTTGCAGCTCACGGGCTGCGCGGTGATCGTGCTCGGGGTGCTCTACGGCTCACGCCGCGATCAGCCCGTCCTGACCGCGGTGGAGCAGGACGAGCAGGTGCCGAAGACCTCGACCGTGTGAGTGATGTCGGTGAAGCCGTGCTCGGTACCGACCGTCTCGGCCCAGCGCTCGACCGCGGGGCCCGCGACCTCCACGGTGCGGCCGCAGCGGCGGCACACCAGGTGGTGGTGATGGGTGTCGCTCGCGCAGGCGCGGTAGACCGACTCGCCGTCGTCGGTGCGCAGCACGTCGACCTGGCCGCCGTCGGCCAGCGCCTGCAGCGCGCGGTAGACGGTGGTCAGGCCGATCTTGGCGCCGTGGAGGCGCATCTCGGCATAGACGTCCTGCGCGCTGCGGAAACCCGCGCTCTTGCGGAGAGTGTCGTGGACGGCATCGCGCCTCGTCGTCATGCGACCTCCTTGACGCGCAGCTTGTGTCGCTCGCTCAATGGTGACTCCTGGGTCCGGCCTCGCCGTACGAATCTACCGACAACGAGGGCCAGGACGAAGCCGGCGAGCGCAAGAAGCACGATCGCGGCTCCTGGAGGGACCTTGGCCGAGTAGGTGGAGGCGAGCAGGCCGCCCACGGAGGCGAGCACCCCGAACAGCATGGCCAGCACCATCGTCGTGCGGAATCCCCGCGTCAGCTGCTGGCTGGTGGCCACCGGGATCACCATCAGCGCGCTGACCAGCAGCAGGCCGACCACGCGCATGGCGATGACGACGGTGAGCGCCGCGGTGACGGCGATCAGCAGGCTGAGGAAGCGCACGGGCAGGCCGCTCGCCCTGGCCATCTCCTCGTCCTGGCAGAGCACGAACAGCTCCCTGCCGAAGATCACCACGACCGCGATCACGGCTGCTGCCAGCGCGGCGATGATCCAGATGTCCTCGGGTGTGACGCTGGCGATGGCGCCGAACAGATAGGAGTTGAGCTTGGTGGTGCTGCCGCCCGGCGCGATGCCCATGAGCATGACGCCGCCCGCGATCCCGCCGTAGAACAGCAGCGCCAGCGCCACGTCGCCGCTGGTGCGGCCGCGCGCCCTGACCAGCTCGATGGCCACGGCGCCGAGCACCGACACGATCACCGCGGTCAGCACGGGAGCGGTGCCGGTGAGGAACCCCAGCGCCACGCCGGTCAGCGCCACGTGGCCGATGCCGTCGCCGAGCAGCGACAACCTGCGCTGCACGATGAACGTGCCGACCGCGGGCGCGCAGAGCCCCACCAGCAGCGCCGCGATCAGCGCGAGCTGGAAGAGCTCCTCTTGAAGCAGCTCTATGATCATCGTGGGTCCCCCTGCCACCCCGTGAGTGGTCCCGCGCCCGGCTCCACGGCCGCGTGCGGGTGCTGGTGCTGGTGCCCGGGTCGCGCGCAGTCGCCCTCGGGCCGCGGCGGCCTGCCGTCGTGAACGATCCGGCCCTCGCGGATCACGACGCCCCGCGTGATGATCGACTCCAGCGGGCCGAGCTCGTGCGCGACCAGCACCACGGTCTTGCCGTCCAGCACCAGCGCGGAGAGGGTTTCGGCGAGCAGGTTCTGGGTCTCGGCGTCCACGCCCGCGGTCGGCTCGTCCATCACGTAGGTGTCCGGCTCCCCGGCCAGCGCGCGGGCGATGAGCACCCGCTGCTGCTGGCCGCCGGACAACGACTGGACGGGATCACCTTCGCGGTCGGCCAGCCTGACGGCCTCCAGCGCGCTCGCCACGGCCGCCCTGTCGGCCGCGCTCGTCCTGCGGAACCTGCTCTGCCTCGCGATCCGGCCGGAGGCCACGACCTCGCGCACGCTGGCGGGCACGCCGCCTCCGACGTGCAGCCGCTGCGGCACATAGCCGATGCGCCACCAGTCACGGAACCTGGCCGGCGGCGAGCCGTACACCAGGGTCGTGCCGCCGGACAGCGGCGTGAGGCCGAGCAGCGCGCGGACCAGCGTGGACTTGCCCGAGCCGTTGGCGCCCAGAAGGGCGACGACCTCCCCGGGACGGACGGTCAGGTCGATCCCTCGCAGGACGGGCTTGCCCTCGAAGGAGACCCGGCCGCCGGTCATCGCGAAGGCCGTTTCGCTCATGCCTTACACCCCAGTGCTGTTTGTAGGGTTTTGAGGTTATCGCGCATGGCAGACAGGTAGTCGCCCGAGGGCTTGCTCTCCAGCGGGTCGAGCACGGCCGTCTTCGCGCCGACCTGGCTCGCGAGCACCTTGGCCACCTTCGGGCTGACCAGAGCCTCGGTGAAGATCGTGGTCACGCCCTCGGCCTTGGCGATCTTGGCGACCTCGGAGATGCGGGTGGGCGACGGCTCGGTCTCGGGGTCGAGCGTGATGCCGACCTGCTTGAGCTTGTAACGATCCGCGAGGTAGCCGAACGCCTCGTGCGCGGTGACTATCGTCCTGGTCTCGCACGTGCTCAGGCCCTTGGTGAGCTCCTGGTCGAGCGCGCCGAGCGTGGCGGCCGTCTTGGCGGCGCGGTCCTGGTACGCCTTGGCGTGCGGGGCGTCGGCGGCGGCCAGCCGCTCGCCCAGCGTCGTGGCGACGGTGGCCAGGCGGGACGGGTCGAGCCAGAGGTGCGGGTCGTAGGCGACCTCGTGGTTGTGCTCCTCGGTGCCCTCCTCCGCGTGCTCATCCGCATGCCCATCCGCGTGCTCGTCGGCGTGCTCGTCCGCATGCCCATCCGCGGGCTCGTCCGCGTGCCCGTCGGCGTGCTCACCGGCGGGGATCGTCTTGACGGCGGTGGCGGCGTCGAAGCTCGTGCCGGGCTCCACGGCATCGTCCACGGCCGGTTGGACACCCTTGACATAGACGGTGAGCGCGGCGTTCTTGATCGCCGTGACCTGCTGGATGCCCAGCTCCAGGTCGTGTGGCTCGACGCCGGGCGCGGTCAGGCTCGACACCTGAATGTCGGATCCCCCGACCTGCTCGGTCAGCCACTGGAGCGGGTAGAAGGCGGCGACCACCTCGGGCTTGCCGCCCTCGGCCGCGGTGGTTGCGGAACCGCCGCCGCACGCGGCGGTGGTGATCAGCGCGGCTCCCGCCAGCAAACGCGCAGCACAAGACCGGGAAAATCCTGAAATCATGCACCCAGTATGCGACAGAATGAAAATGATTGTCAAAATCTAGCGAGAGAGTCCGGTCGCCTGGGGTGTGGCGGGAGTCGGTGAGGGAGTGCCGTCGACCGATGGGGTGGCGGGGCGCTTGCGAGGGAGTGCGGTCGCCTGGAGGAGCGGCGGAAGCGTAGCGACCAGAGCGGGGGAAGGCGGCGGCGTCGGGCGACCGAGCCCGCCTCCACGGAGTGGAGGCCATGAACACAGGCCATGAACACAGGCCATGAACACAGGCCATGAACACAGGCCATGAACACAGGCCATGAACACTGTGGAGGCCGTACATACAGGATGCCGGACGGCGGCTGGGGGCCCAGGCACGCCGCTCGGCATCCCGCGGTCGCTCCGATGTTCGTACGCTGGCAGAGCCGTTGCCGGCGCCCGGGAGCGACGTTCGCGGCCCCGGTCCGCGAGGCGCTTGCGGTCGCCCGGCGCCTCACGGAGCTGGGTTCAGTCGGGGAGCAGGGCCTCTTCCGCCAGCCGGTGCTCGCCGGCGTAGACGTTCATCGAGTCGCCGCGGAGGAAGCCGATGAGCGTCAGCCCCTCCTCCGCGGCCAGCTCGACCGCGAGCGAGGAGGGCGCGGACACCGCGGCGAGCACGGGGATGCCCCCCATGACCGCCTTCTGCACCAGCTCGAACGACGCCCTGCCGGACACCATCAGCACAGTGCCCCGCAACGGCAGCCGCCCGTTCGTGAGCGCCCAGCCGAGGAGCTTGTCGACGGCGTTGTGCCGGCCCACGTCCTCGCGTACGCACAGCGCCTCGCCGTCCGCCGTGAACAGACCGGCCGCGTGGAGCCCTCCGGTCCTGTCGAAGACCCGCTGGGCCGCCCGCAGCCGCAGCGGCAGGGAGGTGATCACCGGCTGCGTCAGCTCGACGGGGTCGTCGCCGGCGCTCCAGCGGGCCACGGTGCGCACCGCCTCCAGCGACGCCTTGCCGCAGACGCCGCAGGAGGAGGTGGTGTAGAAGTTGCGCGGCTCCGGCGCCGGAACGCCTGGTGCGAGCCGCACGTCGAGCACGTTGTACGTGTTGCCGCCGTCCACCGTCGCGCCCGCGCAGTAGCGGATCGTGGCGATGTCGTCCGCCGCGCCCACGGCCCCCTCGCTGACGAGGAAGCCGGCGGCCAGGTCGAAGTCGTCGCCGGGCGTGCGCATGGTGACCGTCAGCGGCGTGCCGTTGAGCCGGATCTCCAGCGGCTCCTCGGCGGCCAGCGAGTCGATCTTGCGCGTGCGGGCGGTGTCCTTCACCCGCAGGATGCGGCGTTTGACGGAGACCCTAGACATAGCCGTACCCGAAGCGGCCCTTGACGCAGAGGTTGCCCTTGGTGACCGGGTTGTCGTGCGGCGAGGTCACCTTGACGATCTTGTTGTCCTGCACGTGCAGGGTCAGGTTGCAGCCGACCCCGCAGTAGCTGCAGATCGTCGTCGTCTCCGTCTGCTTCGACTCGTCCCAGGTGCCCTCGGCCCGCATGTCGAACTCGGTCTTGAACGACAGCGCGCCCGTGGGGCACACCTCGACGCAGTTGCCGCAGTAGACGCAGGCCGAGTCGGTGAGCGGGGCGTCGAACTCCGTGGAGATCGTCGTGTCGAAGCCCCGGCCCGCGACGCCGATGGCGAACGTGTTCTGCCACTGGTCGCCGCAGGCGTCCACGCACTTGTAGCACATGATGCACTTGCTGTAGTCGCGTACGTAGAGCTCGTTGTCGACCTTGGCGGGCTGCTCGACGGTGGCGGCGTCGTCGCCGAACCTGGCAGGGTCGGCGTCGTACTCCTCCACCCACTCGGCTGCCCTGGGGGTGGTCGACATGTCCACCGAGGAGCCGAGCAACTCCAGCACGACCTTGCGGCTCTGCCGGGCGCGCTCGGTGTCGGTGCCGACCTTCATGCCCTTCTCGGCCTGCCTGGAGCAGGCGGGCGCCAGCGTGCGCGCGCCCTCCACCTCCACGACGCAGACCCGGCAGGCGTTCTTCGGGGTGAGCGTGTCGCCGTAGCAGAGCGTCGGGATGTCCTTGCCCGCCGCGGCGCACGCGTCGAGGATCGTCGAGCCCTCTGGCACCCGTACGGTCTCGCCGTCGATCTCGACGTCGATGAGCCGGCGGGGCGGCTGGAGCGGGATCATCTGAAAACTCCCAGGCGGTCGATGGCCGATTCGACGGCGTTCCAGGCGGTCTGTCCGAGGCCGCAGATGGAGGCGTCACGCATGGTCTGGCCGACCTCGCGCAGCAGCACGAGATCATCGTCGTCCACCCGGCGCGACAGCCGGTGCAGGGCCTCCTCCTGGCGTACGGTACCCACCCGGCAGGGCACGCACTGGCCGCACGACTCGTCGCGGAAGAACTCCGCGATGCGCAGCAGCAGGTTCTTGAGGTCCACGCCGTCGTCGATGACGAGCACCACGCCGGAGCCGAGCGTCGCGCCGGCGGCCCTGGTGCCCTCGAAGGTGAGCGGGATGTCGAGGTCGGTGACGAACGCGCCGGCCGCGCCGCCGAGCAACACCGCCCTGGTCGTCCCGGTGGTGCCGGACAGGTCGAGCAGCTCGCGCAGCGTGGCGCCGAACGTCAGCTCGTACACGCCGGGGCGTTCCACCGCGCCCGAGACGCAGAACAGCTTGGGCTCGGCCGCCGCGTACGCCTGCGCCCCGCGCTCCAGGATCGGCAGCACGTTGACCAGTGTCTCGACGTTGTTGACCACGGTCGGCTTGCCGAACAGCCCCTTCTCCACCGGGAACGGCGGTTTGCTGCGCGGCTCGCCCCGCTGCCCCTCGATCGAGTTGAAGATCGCGGTCTCCTCGCCGCAGATGTAGGCGCCCGCGCCTCTCCGCAGCTCGATGTCGAAGGACAGACCCTTGCCGAGGATGTCGTCGCCGAGCAGGCCCCGCGCGCGGGCGGTCGCGATCGCGTGCTGGAGCCGCGCGACCGCCCGGGGATATTCGCCCCTGATGTAGAGGTATCCCTTGGCGCAGCCGGTGGCGTAGGCGGCGATCGTCATGGCCTCGACCAGCGCGTACGGGTCGCCCTCCATGACGACCCGGTCCTTGAACGTGCCCGGCTCGCTCTCGTCGGCGTTGCAGACCAGGTAGTGGGGGTGGTCCGGCTGGCGGGCCGTGGCGTCCCACTTGCGCCCCGTCGGGAACGCCGCGCCGCCCCTGCCGACCAGGCCCGACTCCAGCACCTCGCGGATCACTCCCGAGGGGCCGAGGTCGAACGCCCGCCTGAGCGCGGTGTAGCCGCCGGCCGCCCGGTAGTCGTCCAGGCTGGCCGGGTCGACGGCGCCGATTCTCCTGAGCAGGAGCAACCCGTCCTGCCCGGCCTGCGGCACCGCCGCCCGTTCTGGGGTCTCGCCGGTGACCTTGACGCTCGGCGTGCTCCCGTTGGAGCTCGGCGGCGCCTCGGCCATGGTGGTGATCGTGTCGGGGGTGGCGGGAGCGTACACCTGCGCCACGGGCGGCGTGCCCGCCTCCAGGGCGAGCGCGGCCGGGGCCCGCTCGCACATCCCCAGGCAGGGGCTCTCGTGCCACGACGTGCCCGCCGGGCCGAAGTGGTCCTCGACGCGCTTGCGGACGGACTCCGCGCCCTTCGCCTGGCAGGCCAGGTCGGTGCAGACGTGCAGCACCCGCTTCGGCCGCTCCTTCATCGAGAACAGCGCGTAGAACGTCGCCACACCGTACGCCTCGGCCGGCGGGATCGTCAGGCGGCGGCAGATGTACTCCAGCGCCCCCTCACTGATCCACCCGACCTGGTCGTTGACCGCGTGCAGCGCGGGCAGCAACTGGTCGCGGGCGGCCTCGGCGCGGGCGGCGAAGCGCAGGTCGGCCTCGGTCCTCGATCCGCCGTCCCAGGCGGAGGCGGGCGGTCCGAGCAGGGCGTCGACCGCCGCGCGCTCCTCCTCGGACGGCTCCGCACCACGAAATCTCAAATCCATCTGATCACCCGGCCTTGACGAGCTTCTCGACACGTACGGCGGCGGCCTTGAACTCGGCCGTGCCCGAGAGCGGGTCGGTGGCCTCGATGGTCAAGGAGTTGGTGTCCACCTCGTCAGGGAAGTGGAACGTCATGAACACCAGCCCCGGCCGCAGGGCGGGGTCGATATAGACCGGTGCGGTCACCGAGCCGCGCCGCGAGGTGATCCGCACCTCCTCGCCCTCGGTCAGGCCGAGCCGCTCGGCGTCCTCGGGGCAGAGCTCGATGGTCTCGCCGCGGCGCAGCGGCGAGGCGAAACCGGACGACTGCACGCCCGTGTTGTAGGAGTCGAGCCGGCGGCCGGTGGTCAGCCGCAGCGGATACTCGTCGTCCAGCAGGTCCACCGGCGGCGAGTGCCGCAGCACCGCGAACGGCGCCGGCATGCCCCGCTTCGACGGGTCGTTCTCCCAGAGCCTGCCGTGCAGGTACGGGGGCTCCAGCTCCTCCTCCGACGGGCAGGGCCACTGGATGCCCTGCAGGTCGGCCAGCCGCTGGTAGGTCATGCCCGTGTGCTGCGGGGACAGGGCGCGCAGTTCGTTCCAGACCTCCTCCGCGCCGTCGTACTGCCAGTCGTGGCCCAGCCTGCGGGCGACCTCGCACATGATCCAGATGTCGTCGCGGGCCTCGCCCGGCGGCTCCAGAGCCTTGCGCACCCGCTGGACGCGGCGCTCGCTGTTGGTGAACGTGCCGTCCGCCTCGCACCAGGCGGCGCTGGCCGGCAGCACGACGTCGGCCATCTGGGCGGTCTTGGTGAGGAAGATGTCCTGCACGACGAGGTGGTCGAGCATGGACAGGCGCTTGATGCAGGCCAGCGAGTCGGCCTCCGACTGCACGGGATTCTCACCGATCAGATAGCAGGTGGTGACCTCGCCCTCGGCCATCGCCTCGAGCATCTCGGTGAGGTTGTGCCCGTACGTCGGCTGGATCGGCCGGCCCCACGCGCTCTCGAACCTGGCTCTGATATCCGGGTCGAGAATGTCCTGGAAGCCGGGCAGGCGGTTGGGGATGGCACCCATGTCGCCGCCGCCCTGCACGTTGTTCTGCCCGCGCAGCGGCGACAGGCCCGACCCGTAGCGGCCGACGTGGCCGGTCAGCAGGGACAGGTTGATCAGTGCCCGTACGTTGTCGGTGGCGTTGTGGTGCTCGGTGATGCCGAGCGTCCAGCACAGCTGGGCGCGGTCGGCGCGGGCGTAGGCGTGGGCCAGCTCGCGGATGGCGGCCGCGGGCACGCCGGTGACCTGCTCGGCCGCGCTGAGCGTCCACGGCTCGACCGACTCCTTGAACTCCTCGAAGCCGATCGTGGCCCGCTCGATGAACGCCTCGTTGTGCAGGCCGGAGTGGATGATCTCGCGGGCCACCGCGTGGGCGAGCGGGATGTCCGTGCCGACGTTGAGCCCCAGCCACAGGTCGGCCCACTGGGCGGTGCCGGTGCGGCGGGGGTCGACGGCGAACATCCGCGCGCCCTTACGGATGCCCTTGAGGACGTGCTGGAAGAAGATGGGGTGGGCGTTCCTGGCCGCCGAACCCCACATGACGATTACGTCGGTGTCCTCGACCTCCTGGTAGGAGGAGGTGCCGCCGCCGCTGCCGAACACCGCCGACAACCCGGCCACGCTCGGCGCGTGGCACGTGCGGTTGCAGGAGTCCACGTTGTTGGTGCCTATTACCACGCGGGTGAATTTCTGCCCGACGTAGTTCATCTCGTTGGTGGAACGGGCGCACGACAGCATGGCGAAGCAGTTGGGGCCGTGCTTGGTGACGTTGCGGCGGAATCCCTCCGCCGCGCGCTCCAGCGCTTCCTCCCAGCTCGCCCTGCGCAGCACGCCGTTCTCGCGCACCAGTGGATGGGTCAGGCGGTCATAGCTCATGATCCCTCCATTCTGTATACAATTACGGTATTCCCAGCTAGACCGCGCGGACAAGGTTCGCGTTCAGCAGATCGCTCACAGCGTGGATCGCGCGGAGGGTCGGCACCTCCGCTCCGGTGAGGTCGGCCAGCTCGACCACGGCCGCCAGCAGCACGTCGAGCTCCAACGGTTTACCCTTCTCCAGGTCCTGGAGCGTGGACGTCTTGTGCTCGCCGGCCTTCTCGGCCCCCCTCAGCCGGCGCTCGATCGAGATGCCGGGATCGCAGCCCACCCGCCGCGCCACCTCGACCGTCTCCCGCATCATGGCCACGACCAGCTCCCTGGTGCCGTCGTGGCGGCAGATCCCGGCCATCGTCGCCCTGGCGAGCGCGCTGATCGGGTTGAAGGCGATGTTGCCCATGAGTTTGATCCAGACATCCCGGCGGAGATCATGCTCCACCGGGCACTTCAGTCCGCCCTCCACCGCTGCCTGGCTGAAAGCGGCGCACCGCTCGGTCAGCTCGCCGTTCGGCTCGCCGATGGAGAACCTGGTGCCCTCGAGGTGGCGGATCACGCCCGGCGCCTCGATCTCGGTGGCGGCGTAGACGACGCAGCCGATCGCCCGGTGCAGCGGCAGCGCGGCCGTCACCGCGCCGCCCGGGTCGACGCTCTCGATGCGGTAGCCGTCGTACGGACCCTTGAGTCCGTGGAAATACCACCACGGGATGCCGTTCTGCGCGGCGATGACGCTCGTGGCCTCGTGCAGAAGCGGCCGGATCATGGGGCCCGCGGAGGCGTAACTGTTCGCCTTGAGGCCCAGGAAGATGTGGTCCACCGGGCCGACCTCGGTGGGGTCGTCGGTGGCATGGGGATGGGCGACGAAATCGCCCCTGGGGGTGAGCACCCGCACACCGGCGGCGCGTATCGCCTGCAGGTGCTCGCCTCTGGCGATGAGGTGCACCTCGACTCCCGCTCTGTGGAGGGCGGCCCCCACGTATGCGCCGATGGCGCCGGCGCCAAGAACAGCGACCTTCATCATCCGCTCCGTTCTCGCGTCGGACTGTCTGTACGGCCCCCGTGCAGCGATGGCCGCCGCCGCGGCCCACCGTTGGCGCGAATGCTCCACAGCCTGCGGTAGCTCGCTGGACGCTAGGCCGTGTAGGCGCGAATCTTCGCTGCCCCGCGGCGGATCGCTGGACGAGGGGACCGTAGGCGCGGATTCTCCGCTGCCTGCAGTAGCTCGCTGGACGCGAGCTACTGTGCATTCGGTATACAGTATGGAAAAAGTCGGGTCAAGGAGCGTGCCTGTGACCGTTGTTCGGCATGAACCAGTGGTGGAAGCGATGTCATGGGCCGCCGCGCGGGCCCTCGCGGCACGGTCGGCGGGACGGTTGGAACCGGCGTGGGTCCCGCTCCAGGAGGCGCTCGGCCGCCGCCTGACCGCCCCCTTGGCGGCGCTCGTGCCGGTGCCGGGCGTGGACGTGGCGGCGATGGACGGCTACGCCGTGGCGGGCCGGGGGCCGTGGCTGGTCGTGGGCGGTGTCCTGGCCGGGGGAGCGCCGTACGGGGGAGTGCTGCGG